>JAEURL010000562.1 GCA_016789165.1 Anaerolineales bacterium
TCGAAGGTCTGACCAAAACCTACCTGACGCGCCAGCGTCAGGGCCTGTTCCGGTCCACCCAGAAAGAGGTGCCGGCCCTGCGCGGCGTCTCGCTGGCCATCCAGCCCGGCGAGATCTTCGGCCTGCTCGGCCCCAACGGCGCCGGCAAGACCACGCTGATCAAATGTCTGACCACCCTGCTGCTGCCCACCGCCGGCCGGGCCTGGATCAACGGCTTCGAGCTCACCCGCCAAGACAACGCCATCCGCGCCACCACCGGCTGCATGCTGATGGGCGAACGCGGCCTGTATTGGAAGCTGACGGCGCGCGAGAACCTGGTCTTCTTCGGAGCGCTGTACCACCTGGACCCGGCCGGCCGCCGGCGCCGCGCGGACGAGCTGATCGAGCGCCTCGGCCTGGGCGAGATCGCCGACCGGGCCGTGGAAAGCTATTCTTCCGGTCAGCGCATGAAGCTGGCCTTCGCCAAGGCCCTGATCAACGACGCCCCGCTGCTGATCCTGGATGAGCCCACCAACACCCTGGATGTGCCCTCGGCTCGCGAGCTGCGCGCCGTGGTGCGCGAGCTCAATACCCAGGGCAAGACCGTGATCTACACCACCCACATCATGACCGAGGCCGAGACCCTGTGCGACCGGGTGGCCATCATCGACCGCGGCGAGGTGCTGGCCCTAGGCACCGTGCCGGAACTGAAGGCCTCGCTCCAGCGCGAGGCCATCCTGCGCGTGGAGGGCGTGATCTCCAGCCGGGCGGCGCAGGCCGTGGAGCAGCTGCCCGGCGTCTCGCGCGTGGCCGTGGCCCTCAACGGGCACACCACGCTGACGGTCGTCTCGCCCGACGGCCACGCCGCGCTCCTGCCGCGCCTGATCGAAACCCTCACCGCCCACGCGGCCGTCATCCAAAAGATCGCGCCGGAGGAGATCACTCTGGAAGACGTGTTCATCGCCCGCACCGGCCGAACCCTGGCCGAGGACACACGGGTGAAGTGAGCACGACCCTGCCGACCCTGCCCGGGCGTCCCCGGCCTGCGCAAATACTCTCCGCGGCCCTGGCTGAGACACGTCTGCGCCTGACCAATATCAGCCGTTACCCCGGCCAACTGCTGATGGAGATCATCATCCCCATCGTCTTCGCGGCGATGCCCATCCTGCTGGGCCAAGCCACCGGCGGCGACCAGGCGGCCGCCAACTTCGCCCGCAATACCGGCACCGCCAACTACGTGGCCTACCTGCTGATCGGGTCCAACGTCTTCACCATCGTCTCCAACGCCTTCTGGCACATCGCCTACTGGCTGCGCTTCGAGCAGGAGACGGGCACGCTCGAGTCGGTCTACCTGACGCCCACCTCCACCCTGACCCTGGCCGGCGGCGTGGCCCTGTACAGCGTGGTGCGCGGCCTGGCCGCGGCGCTGCTGGCCTATCTGCTCGGCTGCCTGATCTTTCAGGTGAACCCGCTGCAGGGCGACGTGCTGTTGGCGCTGGGCTTCGTGGCCGCCGGCCTGCTGCCCATCTACGGGCTGGCGCTGCTCTTCGGGGCCGTGGTGCTCAAAGTCAAGGAGTCCAATGCCCTGGTCAACCTGATGCAATGGGCGGTGAGCTTCCTGATGGGGCTGTTCTACCCGGTGGCCGCCCTGCCGCCGCTGCTGCGGGCCGTGGCCCTGCTCTTCCCGCCCACCTGGCTCACCAACGGCGTGCGCTCGGCCCTGTTGGGCGTCGGCTACTTTTTCGGGGCGTGGTATCTGGATATGGCTGTGCTGTGGGTGTTCATGCTCTTCGCGCCGCTGTTCGGCTTCTGGGTCTTCAACCGCGTGGAACGCGGCATTCAGCGCAATGAAGGCGTCGGGCAGTTCTAATCTCTGACCATCACCCACGGCTCACTCCTTACTGCTCATCGGCCACCGCTCACCCTGTCCATCACCTGACCCGCATGACCCCCTCCACCGCCTCCCCTCGGCCCCTGGCCGGCCCCGCCGCCTTCTTCAGCACGCTGGCGGCCATGGCGTGGAAGGAGCTGCTGATCATGCTGCGCTACCCGGTGGAGTTCGTGGCCTCCTTCGGGCAGGTCTTCCTGATCGTCACCAGCCTGACTCTGGCCGGCCTGATGTTCGCGGCGCCCGGCGAGCGGTCGACGGGCGTCAGCAACACGGCCGGCCTGGTGGTCTACGGCTTCATCCTGTTCATGTTCCTGGGCGACACCCTGTGGACCATCGGCTACAACGTGCGCCGTGACCAGAAGCAGGGCACGCTGGAGATGCTCTACCTCAGCCCGGCCTCCAAGTTCGCCAACCTGCTCTCGCGCGTGATCATCACCCTGGTGTGGACCGGGGCGCTGTGTGTGATGGCGGCCTTCTTGATGAGCGCCCTGATCGGCCGGCTGCCGGCCCACAACCTGCCGCTGGCCGCCCTGCTCCTGGTCCTGTCTCTGTCCGGCACCTTTGGCACGGGCTTCGCCTTCGCGGCCGTCACCCTGCGCCTCAAGGAAGCGGCCCAGACCCTGGCCAACCTGTTTCAGTTCGGGGTGATGGTGCTGTGCGCGCCGTTCTTCCCCTTCGCGGCCCTGCCGGAGGTCCTGCGCTGGGTGGCGCGCCTCCTGCCGCCGGCCTACGCCGTGGATATGTTCCGCTCGACGCTGCTGGGCTATCCGACGGGTTATCCGGAGCTGGCGCCGCCGGCGGTGGGCCTGGCCGTGGTCGCGGCTTATGGCCTGCTGATGCCGGTGCTCGGCTACTGGCTGTACCGGCGCGAGGAGAACCTCGCCCGGCGCGCGGGCACGCTGTCTGAATATTGAGCGCCGTCCGGCGGAGTGAGGGCCGGCCCATGACGAACGAACAAGAACGCCTGAACATCCTGGAACAGATTGACGCCGGCCGGATCACGGCTGCCGAGGGCGTGCGCCGGCTGGAGGCGCTGACGGCCGGCCGCCCGCTGGGCACGGAGGCTCCCGCGCCGGAGCCGGAGCCGGCCGCCCGCGCCGCGCCGGCCGACGCCCCGCCGGATCTGGCCCACTGGCGGCGCTGGTGGGTGTTCCCGTTTGGCGTGGGCCTGGCGCTGACCTTGCTTTCCAGCCTGGGGCTGTACTGGGCTTTGCGCGCGGCCGATTTTCGGCTGACCGGCTGGTTTTTCCTGGCGCTGCTGCCCTTCGCCGGCAGCGTGGCGCTGATGGCGCTGGCCGCCGCCAGCCGCGGCGCCCGCTGGCTGCACGTGCGCGTGAACACCGGCGGGGCGCGCCAGATCCGGCTGTCTTTCCCGCTGCCGATCCGGCTGACCGCCTGGGCGCTGCGGACCTTCGGACCGCGGCTCCCCCAGCTGAAACACACCAGCGTGGACGAGCTGATCCTGGCGCTGGGCGAAAGCACCTCCCCGCAGAACCCGCTGTACGTGGAGGTGGATGAGGGCCAGGCGGGCGAAAAAGTGCAGGTCTACATTGGCTGAGGGCGGCCAGCTGGCGCCCGCGGCCTGAGGAGCAGCTATGGCAACGGTCGAAGAGCGATTACGCGTGCTCAAGATGATCGAAGAAGGCAAGGTCAGCGCCGAGGAGGGCGCCAAGCTGTTAGCGGCTCTGGCCGAGAGCCGCAAGACGCCCAGCATCACCCTGGGCAGCACCGCCGGCGAGGCGCGCTGGTTCCGCGTGCGCGTGACGGACCTGGCCACCGGCAAGGCCAAGGTCAACGTGAACATCCCGATGGGCCTGGTGAACGTGGGCATCAAGATGGGCGCGCGCTTTGCGCCCGGCCTGGAGGCCGAGCAGATGGAGGCCCTGGCCGAGGCCCTGCGCTCCGGCGCCACCGGCAAGGTCATCGACGTCACCGACGAGGAAGACGGCGAGCGCGTGGAGATCTTCATCGAATGAACGCCTCGGACTGGCGCCGGCCGTTCTTTGTCCTGTGGAGCGGCCAAGCCGTCTCGCTGTTTGGCAGCAGCCTGGTGCAGTTCGCCCTGATCTGGTGGCTGACCCAGACCACGGGCTCGGCCACGGTGCTGGCCACGGCCTCGCTGGTGGGCCTGCTGCCGCAGGTGCTGCTGGGGCCGGTGGCCGGCGTGGTGGTGGACCGCGCCAGCCGGCGCGTCGTCATGATCGTGGCCGACAGCCTGGTGGCCGCCTTCACGCTCGGCCTGGCGTTGCTGTTCTGGGCCGGCCTGGCCCAGCTCTGGCACGTCTACGTCATCCTGTTGGCGCGTGCTGTGGCCGGCGCCTTTCATTTCCCGGCCATGCAGGCCTCCACCGGCCTGATGGTGCCGGAGGCGCAGCTGGCGCGCGTGGCCGGCTTCAACCAGACCCTGCAGGCCGGCATGGGCATCGTGGCCCCGCCGGTGGGAGCGCTGCTGTTGAGCCTGCTGCCCATGCAAGGCGTGCTGGCCGTGGACGTGGTCACGGCCGTGGCCGGCGTGGCGCCGCTCTTCTTCCTGCGCATCCCGCGCCCGCCGGCCCGCCCGGCCGGGGCCGCCCAGCCGAGCTTCACGGCTGACCTGGCGGCCGGCCTGCGCTACGTGGCCGGCTGGCCTGGCCTGCTGATCATTCTGGGCATGGCCGCGGTCATCAACCTGCTGCTCGTGCCGGCCGGCTCGCTTATCCCCATCCTGGTCACGCGCCACTTCGGCGGCGCGGCCGCGCAGCTGGCCACCATGGAGTCGGCCTTCAGCCTGGGCATGGTGGCCGGCGGCCTGGTGCTGGGCGTGTGGGGCGGCTTCAAGCGCCGGATTGTCACCTCGCTGCTCGGGCTGGCCGGCCTGGGCCTGGGCACGCTGGTGGTGGGGCTGGCCCCGGCCGATGGGTTCTGGCTGGCCGTGGCCGGCAGCTTCGCCATGATGGCCATGAGCGCGCTGACCAACGGCCCGCTGTTCGCGGTGCTGCAGGCGGCGGTGGCCCCCGAAATGCACGGCCGGGTCTTCACCCTGATCGGCAGCCTGTCCGCGCTGATGGCCCCGCTGGGCCTGCTGGCGGCCGGCCCGGTGGCCGACGCCCTGGGCGTGCAGGTCTGGTATCAGCTGGGCGGCCTGGCCTGTTTGGTGATGGCCGGCCTCGGCCTGGCCTTGCCGGTGGTGCGGGACTTGGAGGCCCGCCGGCCGGCCGCGCCGGCGCCCACCCCGATCGCGGCCGACTGATCAGCCCCCACGCGCGTCCGCCGCCTGGCCTAGAACCTGGCCGGCGCGCGGCGAGTATTAACCCCTGGAGAGCCCGCTATGACCTCAGCCCCCCGTCCCCGCGGCATGTTCGGCTTCACCCTGATCTGGCTGGGCCAGATTGTCTCGGTGCTGGCCACCAACATGACCCACTTTGCACTGACCATCTGGATCTTCGAGAAGACCGGCAGCGCCACCGCGCTGGGCCTGCAGCAGGTCTTCTTCATCACGCCCTTCCTGCTGCTCTCGCCCATCGCCGGCGCCATGGTGGACCGCCACAACCGCAAGTTGATGATGATGGTCAGCGATCTGGGCGCCGGCCTGGTGACCGTGGCGTTCCTGCTCCTGCAGGCGGCCGGCCGGCTGGAGGTCTGGCACCTGTACGTCGGCGCCGTCATCGCCGGTCTGGGCAATTGCTTCCAGTGGCCGGCCTACTCGGCCGCCATCACGACCATGGTCTCCAAGGAGCAGTACGGGCGCGCCAACGGCATGATGTCGCTGGTGGAGATGGGCCCGGGCGTCCTGGCGCCGCTGCTGGCCGGCGCGCTCCTGCCGCTGATCGGCCTGACGGGCGTGATGACTGTCGACGTGGTCACGTTCCTGGTGGCGATCGCGGCGCTGCTGGTGGTGCACATCCCGCAGCCGCCGGCCAGCGAAGAGGGCCGGCGGGCCGCCCAGGGCAGCCTGCTCCAGGACGCGGCCTACGGCTTCCGCTACATCTTCCGCCGGCCCAGCCTGCTGGGCCTGCAGTTGACTTTCTTCTTCGGCAACCTGTTCTCGGGCATCGCCATGACGGTGCTGGCCCCGATGCTGCTCTCCCGGACCGGCAACGACGAAGGCGCGCTGGGCCTGGCGCTTTCGGCCGGCGCCGTGGGCGGCGTGGTGGGCGGCGTGCTGATGAGCGCCTGGGGCGGTTTCAAGCGGCGCGTGCACGGCGTGCTGCTGGGCTGGGTCTGGAGCGGCCTGTTCGGTCTGGTGCTGGTTGGGCTGGGCCGCGATCTGACCGCCTGGGCGGTGTTCATGTTTGTGGGCGCCCTGCCGTTTGCGGTCGTCAACGGCTCCAACCAGGCCATCTGGCAGGCCAAGGTGGCGCCGGACGTGCAGGGCCGGGTCTTCGCCGCGCGCCGGCTGATCGCCTGGCTGACCAACCCGATCTCGCCCATCATCGGCGGCGTGCTGGCGGATTACGTCCTTGGCCCGGCCCTGAACCAGGGCGGGCCGCTGACCGGGGCGTTTAGCTGGCTGGTGGGCACCGGGCCGGGCGCCGGCATGGCGCTGCTGATGATCGGCTGCGGCGTGCTGGCGGCGCTGGTGGGGGCGGGCGGTTATTTTGTGCCGGCCATCCGCTACGCGGAGAGCCGGCTGCCTGACCATGACGCGGCGGCGCCGGTCCCGGCCGCCGCGCGTGAGTCGGGCGTAGTGGCCGACTGAAGCCGGCCGGGAGGTTCAAACGTGGCAACCAAAGCGGCCTGGGCAAATGGTGGGTGGGCCGCCATCCCTCCGGCGCGGCGCACGCGGGCCTTCGCCAGCGCGCTGTACGGCGGGGTGGGCGGCACGGTCTTTGCATTGGTGGTCGGCCTGGCCGACCCGCTGCTGATCCGCGATCTGCCGCTGCGCGTGGATGGGCCGGCCCTGCTGGCGGTCTGGGCGCTGGCCGGCCTGGGCCTGGCGGCGCTGGGCGCGCTGGCGGCCTGGCCGCGTTCCGGCTGGCTGGGAGTCCTGCTTGGGTCCATCGGCGTGGCCGGCGTGGTGCTGGGCGTGAGCCTGATCCAGGCCCAGGTCTGGGTGCCGGCCGGCATTGTGGTGCTGCTCTTGACCCTGCCGCCGCTGATGGTGGTCTGCGCGCCGCTGGCCCTGATCCTGCGCTGGCTGGGGGAACGGCACTGGCGCGCCGTGGATTTTGCGCGCCCGGACCTGCGCCAGGTCATCGCGCTGCAGCTGGCGTTGGCGGCCGGCCTGGGGCTGGTTACGGGCGCCTTCCTGCGCCTGCCGCCGCGCGCCCAGCAGGCGGCGCGGGAGGTGCACCGCCGCCTGCAGCTGCACACCGCGGATGAACTGCCGGTGCCGGAGGCCGAGCGCGCGGCCTTCGCCGCGCACCTCGGCCAGCCTTATCAGCTGGAGGCGTGGACGTCCCGCCAATCGGCCTCCGGCTATGACGTGGCCATCGCCTACGCGGACGGCTTCACGCTGACCTGCGTGGTGGTGGTCGTGCCGAGCCAAGATCCGTATCTGCGCGGCTGCACGGCCGGCGCCCCAGCATCCCGGTGACGCCATGACCACTCAACGTGAAAACGCCTCCGAACTGATCTGGGAAAGCTCGGCCGGGCCCGGCGCGGAGGCGGGCTGGCGCCTCAGCCGGCCGGCGGCCGGCGCCCTGGTGGGCGTGCTGCTGGGCTTGGTCTATACCCTGGTGGCGGCCGTCATCGACTCGGTGTTGATGCCCGATGTGCCGCTGGGGGTGGATTGGCCGGCGCTGTGGGGCAAGCTGGCGCTGGCCGGCCTGGGCGGCGCGGCGCTGGGCGTGCTGACGGCCTGGCCGGAGGCGGGCTGGCAGGGCGTCGTGGCCGGCGCGGCCGCCTTCGTGGCCTGGTCCTTCGGGCAATCTTACCTGCAGCTGCGGGCCGCCTCGCTGATCTTGCTGCCGCTGTTTGTGCCGTTGGTGATGATGAGCCTGCCGGTGACCCTCTTCCTGCGCTGGGGCGCCAACCGCCAGGCGGCCGTGCTGTCTGAGGGCGGCTGGGCGCGCTGGCGGGGCCAGCTCTGGCTGGTAATGGTGGTCCTGGCGGTGGGCGGCTTTGCCGGCTCCTGGTCGCAGATGCCGGCCGCCTCGCAGGAGGCGGTGCGCCGCGTGCACCGGCTGCTGGGGCGGACCTTTGCGGAAGCGGCTGGCGCGCCGCTGCCGGCCGCCTTCCAGGCTGTGCCGGAGGTGCGTGCCCATGCGGACAGCCCCTACACCCTCGGCCAGGAGCCGGTGCCCAACACCGCTCAGGTGGACGTGCGCATCGCCTTCGCGGATGGGTACCGGATGCGCTGCCTGGTGGACGGCAACGGCGGCCCGATGGTCTGCCGGCCGGGTGACCAGCCCATCTTCGGCGGCGAGCTGATTAATCCGGCCGACCAGCGCTGACCGGCGGGCGCAACTAACCGGCCGGCGGTGCGTAATCTTTAGTGCACGCTGCGGATGGGCCGCGGCGCGCGGAGTCTTGTCATGGTCAAACTGATCCTGCGGTGGGCCATCAACGCCGTCGCGCTGTGGGCGGCCGTCAGCTGGGTGCCGGGCATCAGCGGCCCCGCCAATGATTGGGTCTCGCTCTTCGGCCTGGCGCTCGTGTTCGGGCTGATCAACGCCCTGCTGCGGCCGCTGCTGACCTTGCTCACCTGCCCGCTGCTCATCCTGACGCTGGGCCTGGGCACGCTGCTGCTCAACACCTTCCTGTTCTGGCTGACCAGCGTGGTTTCACAGAGCCTGAGCACCCAGTTCGGCCTGACCATCGGCTTCACGGTGGATGGTTTCTGGCCGGCCTTCTTCGGCGCGCTGGTGGTCTCGATTGTCAGCGTGGTGCTGAGCCTCTTCATCCGTGACGACGGCGAAGAGCGCCGGCGCTGGCGCCGCCGCCGCGAACGCGAATAGACCAAACACACGCCTGTGCAAACAACGGAGGCGGCCAGGGTCACCCTGTGCCGCCTCCGTTGCGTTTTCGCTTGGTTTCAGCCGGGGCTAGCGGTCGGTCGGGCCGGACCAGCTGGCCGGCCCGGCCTCGGCCGACGGCTGAGCCAGGATGTTTCCCAGACCGCAGCTAACCGGGTAGACCAAGAGATTGTCAAAGCGGATGTCGGCGTCCGGCTGGTTGTAGGTGAACACGCTCACCGCCAGCCGGCGCAGCCCGGTCAGGGTTGAGTCGGAGACGGAAGCCACCAGTTGGTTGTTGACCAGGGCCTGGATGGCGGCGCCGTTGCGCGCCACTTTGAGACGGTTGCTGGCCGAGCCGGTCTGGATGGCGGCCGACGTCCCCCCGGCCAGGCGGGTCCAGGTCTGGTTGGAGTTGTACCGCCAGAGGCCGAACCAGCCGGTGGCGTCGATCTCAAACAGGTAGAAACTGCTCCAGTCGGCCGCCAGGCCGAAGATCAGGCCGTAGCTGGCGTCGGTCTGGGAAACGGACCGCACGTCCAGCGTGGCGATGAAGTCGCTGACCTGGAGGCCGGGCGCGCGCGCAGCGGCGAAGTAATCGGCCCTGCGTACCAGGAGTTGATACTCGCCGCCGGCGTAGGCGTACAGCGTTTCCGGCGAGTCGCCGGTATACCAGCCGCTGGCCGGATTGCCGAAATCGTCCCAGTAGCTCGGCGGGCAGGCGCGGGTCAGGCAAGGCAGAAACATCAGCTGCAGCGGGTGGGCGGGATCATACTCACTGGCCCCGATGTCACAGCGCGCGGTGCCGTTGCCGTCGCCGTCCAGGGGCCGGGTGGTCCCATAGGCGTCCACCGCGAGCAAACCGCCGGCTTGATCCCGGCAGCCGGCCGGGTCGCCGGCGTCAATCCCCTGGCTGCCGGTCGTCAACTGCAGGACATCGCCCCAGCGCATGATGCCGGCGCTGACGCCGGTGAGATCGCCGGGGCCGGGCGTATAGGTGCAGTCGGTCAAAGTGCCGATCAGGGTGTAACCGGAACTGGTCAGCGCGCCGGCGCAGTCCGGGGCTGTGCCGGACTCCGATGCGTTGCCGGCCACGGCGCTGTTGACCAGCGTCAGTGTTCCGGACGAGTTGTGCAGTCCGCCGCCGGAGGCGTTCGTTCCGCTGGCCGTGTTGGCGGAAACCGTGGTGTTGTACAGGCTGAGGGTGCCTGTGTTGAAAATGCCGCCACCCAGCCCTTTCTGCGGGCCG
>JAEURL010000586.1 GCA_016789165.1 Anaerolineales bacterium
GCCAAGCCCGCGCGCCGGCCGCTGCCGGAACGCGCCGCCCCGCCGACCGGCGCCGCGCCCCCGGCCAGCCGCGAGGAAGAGCCCTCCCGTCTGGAAGCGTACTGCCTCGGCCGGCTCCTGCGCGAGCCGGACCGGCTGTACCGGCTGGACCGCGACCTACAGGTCCTGGGCTTGGACAAGCTGGCGCCCGAGGATTTTGCCGGCACGGATTTCCAGCTCCTGGCGCGCGCGCTGGACACCGCGCTCGCTCAGGTGGATGTTGAACCTTCCGATTATTTGCGGGATAATCTCGACCCGGCGCTCCAGACTCGGCTGGAGACGCTGTTGGATGCCCCGGAACCGGCCGCCGCCGGCCTGCGCCCTGAAACTGACGACGATCTGCTCACCGTGGCGCTGCGCCTGCGCGAGCGGGCGCTGGCCCAGGCGGTCAGCCAATTGCGTTTCCTGGCCGAGGATTCCCGGGAGCAAGGCGAGGCGCGGCCGGAGCTGCTCCTGACGGAGATTGCGCGGCTGGCCGCCGCGCAGGGCCGGGTGCACATGGCGCTGACGCCGCGCGGCCGGCGTGGCGCGCTGGCCGGCAACCCGGCCGGCAAGCGGTAGGTAGTGGTATTATTCAGCCCACCCAAGTTCGGTGACGACAAGAGTTGTGATGCCCAAGCGCAAATCCTCTAATCTGCCCGCCGACGAGAACAGCGACGACCTGTTCTCCGACGCCGACGAGCCGATCGGCCTGGACGAGGGCGAGGCGGACGAGCCGCGCGCCCCGCGCGAGGCCAGCGAAGAAGCCGAAGGCGACGAGGAGCTGGGCGGCGAGCGCGCCGACCTGGAGGACCTCGACCTGGACGATGCCGGCCTCGATGGCGACGAGGGCGAGCCGGGCGAAGAAGAGCTGGAGGAGATCGAGGAAGAGGGCCTGGACAGCGGGGCGGTGTCGCTGGCCGAGCTGGCCGACGATCCCGTCCGCATGTACCTCAAGGAGATCGGCCAGGTGCCGCTCCTGGGCCCTAACCAGGAGATCTGGCTGGCCACGCAGATGATGGCCGAGCGCCACCTCCAGGTGCTCATCAACCGCGAGCCGCATCCCAAGACCAAGCACCTGCCCACCGACGAGGCCCTGTGCCTGGAGCTCTTCGACGAGCTGGAGGCCACCTGGGAGCGTCTGCAGACCGAGACCCACAAGCGCAAAATGCCGCCGCTGGACCTGGCCGGCCTGCTGGACGAGGCCGCCAGCCTGCGCCAGGATTGGAACGCCGGCCGGGAGTCCACGCTGCGGGATTGGCTTCTGACCAGCGGCCAGTGGGGGCGCGACGGCGGCTGGGACAAAATTGCCCAGGAAGCCTTCGTGCTGTTTGTCATCCTCTACCTGTTCCCCACCCACACCCAGGGCAGGCTGCTGGATCACTGGCATCGCAAGCACGACAAACGCTCCAAGAAGCTGGATCTGCCGCAGAGGCGCACCTTCCGCACCTGGCTGCCGGAAGAGAAGGAACTGCGCGCCGAGTTCACGCTGGTCACCCAGCGCAACGACGAGGCCAACAAGGCCCTGATCCGGGCCAACCTGCGCCTGGTGGTGAGCGTGGCCAAGCGCTACATCGGGCGCGGCATCTCTTTCCTGGACCTCATCCAGGAGGGCAACATCGGCCTGCTGCGCGCGGTGGAGAAGTTCGACCCCACCAAGGGTTTCAAGTTCAGCACCTATGCCACCTGGTGGATCCGCCAGGCGATCACGCGCGCCATCGCCGACCAGGCCCGCACCATCCGCATCCCCGTCCACATGGTGGAGACCATTAACCGGTTGATGCGCATCCAGCGCCAGCTCCAGCAGGAGCTGGGCCGCGAGCCCACCTCGGAGGAGGTGGCCCTGGAGCTGGACCTGCTCACCCCGCAGGAGGTGCTGACCATCCGCGAGACCCTGGCGCGCGGCGACCGGTTGGACCCGATGCTGGACCGGCAGTGGCGGCGCGCGGCCGTCAAGGTGCGCCGCATCCTGCGCGTGGCCCAGGAGCCGATGAGCCTGGAGACGCCGGTGGGCGCGGAGGAGTCCAGCCTGCTGGGCGACTTCATCGAGGACGAGACGGTGCCGGCGCCGGCCGAGGCCGCCTCCCAGCAGCTGCTCAAGGAGCAGGTCCGCAACGCCCTATCGGTGCTTACCGAGCGCGAGCGCGAGGTTCTGGAGATGCGCTTCGGCCTGAAGGACGGCCAGGACCACACCCTGGAAGAGGTGGGCCAGTATTTCCGGGTGACGCGTGAGCGCATCCGCCAGATCGAGGCCAAGGCTCTGCGCAAGCTGCGCCATCCCACCCGCAGCCGCGCCCTGCGCGATTATCTGGGCTAGGGCCGGCCAACGCCGCTGACGCAGTGATCAGTCATCAGCCTCGCTCTGATAACTGATCACTCTTTTTATTGGTGCGAGATGTCCTCCCCAACCCTGCTGGCGATTGTCGCCCATCCGGATGACGAAGGTTCGTGCGGCGGCAGCCTGGCCCGCTATGCGGCCGAAGGCGCGGCGGTGATGGTGGCCTGCGCCACGCGCGGCGACGGACCGGACGCCCAGATCAAGAATGAGGCCGCCACCCGCGCCACGCTGGGCCAGGTGCGCTCGCAAGAGCTGGCCGGCGCGTGCCAGACCCTCGGGCTCCAGCCGCCGATCTTTCTCGGGTGGCAGGACGGCGCGGTGGCGCAGACGCCGCCGGCCGAGGCCGTCCGAACGGTGGCCGGCCTGCTGCGCCGGCTGCGGCCCGCGGTCGTGATCACCCACGACCCGGGTGGCGGGTACGGCCACCCCGATCACATCGCCGTCCATGGCTTCGTGACCGCGGCCTATGACCTGGCTGGCGACCCGGCCGCCGATCT
>JAEURL010000606.1 GCA_016789165.1 Anaerolineales bacterium
ATCGATTTGTACAGCGGCAACAGCCGGCTGGAGCTGCTGGGGCTCAAACCCACGGATGTGGTGGCGGTGGTGCACTCGGCGGAGACCAACCGCCAGGGCCGCAACCAGCTGGCCGAGACCATCGCCTGGAACCGCGGCTGGCTCAACCTCCGCTACTTCACCGACCTGGCCGCCGCGCGGGCCTGGATCTCCGAGCGCCAGCAGACGGCCGGCCCCGGCGCGGCCGGCTAAGCCGACGCGGCCGGCGGGTCCCCGCCCTGCGCCAGCGCGACGGCCAGCACGATCAAGCCCGCGCCCGCCCACTGCCCGCCGTTCAGCCCGCGGCCCAGGATCGGCACCGCGAAGAGGGCGGTGAGGGCCGGCTCCAGGGCGGCCACCAGCCCGGCCACCGAGGCCGGCAGGTGGCGCAGGCTGAGCATGTACAGGCCAAAGCCCACCAACGACGGCCCGAGCGCCAGCAGCACCAGAAACCCCCACCCCTCCCAGGCCGTCCCCAGGCTGAACGGCTCCCCGCCGATCTGGGTGAGCGCCAGGCCGCCGGCCGCGAAGAGGAAGCCGTAGGCCGTCACCGTCCACGAGCTGGCGAAGCGCCGCGCGCTCCAGCGGCCGGCCAGGTTGTAGCCCGCAAAAGCCACCCCGGACGCCAGGCCCACCGCCAGGCCCAGCGGGTTGACCTGCCAGACCTCCGGCCGGTGGGCCTCCGCCACCAGCGCGCAGCCGGCCAGGCTGAGCACCGCCGCCGCCAGCTTGCCGGGCGTCAGCGGCTCCCGCATGAACAGCCGCGCCAACAGGATCGTGAAGGCCGGCGAGCTGTAGGCCAGCACCACGGCCACGGCCGCGCCGTTGTAGCGGACGCTGTAGCTCCACAGCCCGTTGAAGACCGCCAGCCCCACGAAACCATAGGCCAGGAAAAAGGGCAGATCGCGGCGCGTGATGGCCAGCGCGGCCGGCCGGACCACGCGCAGGATCGCCAGCAGGCCCAGCGCGATCAACAGGTCGCGCCAGAAGGCCAGGGTCAGCGGCGCCACCGGGTAGCGGCTGAGCAGCAGATCCATGAGGATGCCCGTGAAGGCCCAGGCCGTGGTGCCGGCCAGGGCGATCAGCAGGCCGCGCAGGCGGGTGGACATGGGCGGACGCCAACGGGACGGCGGAAGGAAGCGGGGGGCAGGGCCGCCGGCCGCGGCCGCCCGGCCCCCAGCCGGTCAGCGGGTGAGCTTGCGGTAGGTGATGCGGTGCGGGCGCTCGGCCTCCTGGCCCAGGCGCCGGCGCCGGTCGGCGTCGTACTCGGACCAGTTGCCGTAGTAGAAGACCACCCGGCTGTCGCCCTCGAAAGCCAGGATGTGGGTGGCCACCCGGTCCAGGAACCAGCGGTCGTGGCTGACCACCACCGCGCAGCCCGCGAACTCTTCCACCGCCTCTTCCAGGGCGCGCAGGGTGTTGACGTCCAGGTCGTTGGTGGGCTCGTCCAGCAGCAGGACGTTGCAGCCCTCCTTGAGCATTTTGGCCAGCAGGACGCGGTTGCGTTCGCCGCCGGAAAGCACGCCCACCTTTTTCTGCTGGTCCGGCCCCAGGAAGTTGAAGGACGAGACATAGCCGCGCGAGTTGATCTTGCGCGGCCCGAGCTGGAGCGTCTCGACCCCGCCCGTGATCTCCTCCCAGACGTTTTTCTCCGGGTCCAGGCTCTCCCGCAGCTGCTCGACGTAGGCCAGCTTGACGGTCTGCCCGATGGTGACCGTGCCGGCATCCGGCTGCTCGCGGCCGGTGATCAGCTTGAGGAGCGTGGTCTTGCCAGCGCCGTTCGGGCCGACCACGCCCACGATGCCGCCCGGCGGCAGGCTCAGGTCGCAGTTCTCCAGCAGCAGCCGATCGCCGTAGGCCTTGCTGACGCCCTTGAACTCCACCACGATGTCGCCCAGGCGCGGCCCCGGCGGCAGGTAGATCTCCAGCTCCTCGCGCAGCGCCTCCGTCTCCTGGTCCAGCAGCTTCTCGTAGGCGGTGACGCGCGCCTTGCCCTTGGCCTGGCGGGCTTTGGGCGACATGCGGATCCACTCCAGCTCGCGTGCCAGGGTCTTCTGGCGTTTGGCGTCGGAGCGTTCCTCCAGGGCCAGGCGGGCCTGCTTCTGCTCCAGCCAGGAGGAGTAGTTGCCCTTCCAGGGGATGCCGTGGCCGCGGTCCAGCTCCAGGATCCAGCCGGCCACGTTGTCCAGGAAGTAGCGGTCATGGGTGACGGCGATGACGGTGCCGGCGTACTCGCGCAGGTGGCGCTCCAGCCAGGCCACGGACTCGGCGTCCAGGTGGTTGGTGGGCTCGTCCAGCAGCAGGATGTCGGGCTCGGTCAGCAGCAGCCGGCACAGCGCGACCCGCCGCCGCTCGCCCCCCGACAGCACGCCGACCGGCGTGTCGGGCGCCGGGCAGCGCAGGGCGTCCATGGCGTGCTCGAGGCGCGAGGAGAGCGT
>JAEURL010000630.1 GCA_016789165.1 Anaerolineales bacterium
GGCGGTGCGCTCGGCCAGGCGGCGGTTGTTGGCGAAGACCAGGGTGGTGTGGTGCCGGCGGATGTCGGCCAACACCTGCGGGATGACGGCCGGCCAGACCGTATCGCCCGGCAGCTCGCGGAAATCGTCCACGGCGGTGACGATCTCCAGCTGGAGCGCCTTGCGGTAGTGGGCGTCCACGATGGTGACCGGGCGCGGCGCGAAGCCGGCCGGCCCCGGCGCCTGCCCGCCCAGGAAACGGGCGGCCTCCTCCAGCGGCCGCACCGTGGCCGAGAGGCCGAGGCGCTGTACCGGCCCTTCCGCCAGGCGCGCCAGCCGCTCCAAGCTGAGGGCCAGGTGGGCGCCGCGTTTGTTGCCGCACAGGGTGTGGATCTCGTCCACGATGACGCTGCGCACCGTGCGGAACATGGCCCGCGCGCGCGGGCTGGTGAGCAGCAGATAGAGCGACTCCGGCGTGGTGATCGGGATATCGGGCGGGCGCTTGAGCATCTGGGCCCGGGCCGCGGCCGGCGTGTCGCCCGTGCGCACGGCCACGCGCAGGGCTGGAAGCGGCTGGCGGCGGCGCTCGGCGGCGGCGCGGATGCCGTCCAGCGGCACGCGCAAGTTGCGCTCGATGTCGTTGTTCAGGGCCTTGAGCGGGGAGACGTACAGCAGGCCGACCCCGGCCGCGTCCGCACCGGCCGGCCGGCGGTACAGCTCGTCGATGGCCCACAGGAAGGCGGCCAGTGTCTTGCCCGAGCCGGTGGGCGCCAGCAGCAAGGTGTGCTCACCGCGCTGGATGGCCGGCCAGCCCTGCGCCTGGGGCGGCGTGGGCGCGCCGAAGGCCTCGCGAAACCAGGTACGGGTGGCGGGGGAAAAAGAGTCAAGGACGTCGGCCATCGTGGTCACCGGGCCAGCTGGGATGGACGGCGTGATTGTACCCTCGCCGGGGCGCGTATGTGGTTGGGCGGCCGGGTCAGGGCCGCAAGACCCTGAGCCGATTAGGCGCGGATCCGCCGGCCGGCGGGATCGTAAAACGGCTGCAGCGAAGCCCGCGCCGGCACGCGCTCCGTGGCCACCTCAATCTCGTAGCGGCCGGCCGCCACCCACTCCGGCGTGATCGGCTCGTCGTGGTGGAGGTAGCCCAGGCCGAGCGCCGCGCCGACGGTGTGCCCGAACATGCCCGAGGTGATGTGGCCCACGATCCGGCCGTCGCGCCAGATGGGCTCATTGTGATAGAGCAGCGGCTCCGGGTCGTCCAGGGCGAAGTGCACCAGGCGTTTGCGCACCCCCTCGGCCTTCTGCCGGAGCAAGACGGCCCGGCCGTTGAAGTCCGGCTTATCCAGCTTGACCGCGAAGCCCAGGCCGGCCTCGATCGGCGTATCCTCGTCCGAGAGGTCGTGGCCCCAGTGGCGGTAGCCCTTCTCCATCCGCAGTGAGTTCAGGGCGTGATAGCCGCAGTGCCGCAGGCCGAACGCGGCGCCGGCCGCCGTCACCGTGTCGTAGACGTGCTGGGCGTATTCCATCGGGAGGTACAGCTCCCAGCCCAGCTCGCCCACGTAGGTGGTGCGGGCGGCGCGCACCAGGGCGTAGCCCAGTTCAATCTGCTGCGTGGTGCCATATGGGAAGGCCGCGTTGGAGAGGTCGGCCGGGGTGACGGTGCTCAGCAGCGCCCGCGCATTCGGGCCCATCACGCTCAAGGTGGCATAGGCAGAGGTCACGTCCGTCAGCACCGCGAACTCGCCGGCCCGGATCTGGTCCTTGAGCCAGTGGTAGGTCCGGTTCTGCTGCCAGCAGGCGTCCACGATCATGAAGCTCTCGGCGGCCAGGCGGGTGACGGTGACGTCGCCCTCGATGCCGCCGCGCTCGTTGAGCAGCTGGGTATAGACCAGCTTGCCGGCCGGCACGTCGATCTGGTTGCCGCAGACCCGGTTGAGCACCGTCAGCGCGTCCGGCCCCTGCAGGAGGAAGTTCACGAACGAGGTCTGGTCGAACAGGCCGACGTTCTCGCGCACGGCGCGGTGCTCGGCGGCCGAGTGCTCGAACCAGTTCTGGCGCTTGTACGAATAGTGATACACCGGCTCCACCCCGGCCGGCGCGTACCAGTTGGCGCGCTCCCAGCCGGCCGCCTCGCCAAAGCAGGCGCCGGCCTTGGCCAGCCGGTCGTGCAGCGGCGACTGGCGCACGCCGCGGCTGGTCTCGAACTGGCGGAACGGCCAGTGCATGGCGTACAGCAGGCCCAGCCCCTCCACCGTGCGGTCGTGCAGGTAGCGGCGGTTGTTCTGGAAGGGCTGGTTGCGGCGGATGTCGACGTCCCACAGGTCCATGGGCGGCCGGCCGTGTTTGATCCACTCGGCCAGCACCTTGCCGGCTCCGCCCGAGGACTGGATGCCAATGGAGTTGAAGCCGGCCGCCACGTAGAAATTCTTTAGCTCCGGGGACTCGCCCACGTGGTAGCGGTCGTCCGGCGTGAACGCCTCCGGGCCGTTGAAGAAGGTATGGATGCCGGCCGTCTGGGTCACGGGCATGCGGTGCGCCATGGCGTCCAGGGCCGTGTCCAGGTGCGCCCAATCCTCCGCCAGGCGGATGAACTCGGCGGTTTCGGGGATGCCGGCCATGCCCCACGGCTTGGCCACCGGCTCAAAGAAGCCGGCCAGGATGGCGCCCACCTCCTCGCGGAAATAGGTATAGCCGCCGGGGTCGCGCAGGGTCGGCAGGTCTTTGGAGATTCCGGGGATCGGCTCGGTGACAATGTAGAAGTGCTCGGCCGCGTGCAGGGGCACATTGACGCCCGCCCATTGGCCGACTTCACGCGCCCACATGCCGGCGCAGTTCACCACCACCTCGGCGGCCACGTCGCCCTGGGCCGTGGTCACGCCCGTGGCGCGGCCGTTCTTCTGCACGATGCCCGTGACCTTGATCCCCTCCAAGATCACGGCGCCCTTCTGCCGCGCGCCTTTGGCGAAGGCCAGGGTGGTGTCGGCCGGATTGGTGCGGCCGTCGCCGGGCAGCCAGACCGCGCCCACCAGATCGCTGGCGTTCATCAGCGGCCACTTGGCGGCGGCCTCGCGCGGGGTGATGACCTCCACCTCCAGGCCGAAGACGCGGGCCATGGACGCGCCGCGTTTGAGCTCCTCGAAACGTTCCTGGTTGTTGGCAACCGAGATCGAGCCGTTCTGGACGAAGCCCGTGGCCTGGCCGGTCTCGGCCTCCAGGCCGGCCATCAGCTGGGACGTGTACTGCGCCAGCCGGGTCATGTTCTGCGTGGCGCGCAGCTGGCCCACCAGGCCGGCCGCGTGCCAGGTGGTGCCGGAGGTCAGGGTCTTGCGCTCCAGCAGCAGAACGTCGGTGATCCCCAGGCGCGTCAGGTGGTAGGCCAGGCTGCAGCCCACAATGCCGCCGCCGATGATGACGACGTGCGCGTGGGTGGGAAGGGTTTGGCTCATGGCGGGCTCCTCAGTGGTTTTCACCGGACGCTGCGCGGCGCAGCCCGTTTACATCCGCGGGCGCGCATTCTCGGGATCGTAGACCGCGCGCGCCAGCACCTCCGCCGGGCAGCGCTCGCCCAGGATCTCCACGGCCAGGCGCGTGCCGGGCGCGGCGTGCTCGGGCGTCACGTAGGCGAAGGCCAGGCTCTGGCCGGTGGTGTGGCCATAGCCGCCGGAGGTCGCCACGCCGATGACGCGCCCCTCCGGGGTGTAGATCGGCTCGCCGCCGGCCGTATCCGCGTCGCGGGCTTGCACGGCCAGGTAGACCATCCGCCAGGCCGGCGTCCCCGCCTGGGCCTGCAGCACCGCCGCCCGGCCGACGAAATCCTTATCCAGCTTCACGAAGCGCTCGAAGCCCGCTTCGACCGACGTCACCTCATTGGTCAGCTCGGCCCCCCAGCCGGCGTAGGCCTTCTCGAGCCGCAGACCGTTCATGGCGTACAGGCCGAAGTCCGCCAGGCCGAATTCCTGGCCGGCCGCCCAGACCGCGTCGTACAGGGCCACGGCGTGCGCCATGGGCACGTGCAGCTCCCAGCCCAGCTCACCCACATAGTTGACGCGCAGGGCGCGCACCGGCAGGCCGGCCACGTCGATCTCCCGGCCGGTCAGCCAGGGGAAGGCGCCGTTGCCCAGGTCGGCCGGCGTAAGCTTGGCCAGCAGATCGCGCGCGCGCGGGCCGGCCACGATCAGCACGCTGTACGCCTCGGTGAGGTCGGTGATGGCCACGGCCTCGTCCGCGCGCCGGCTGAAGGTCAGCCAGTCCAGGTCGCGCTGGTGAGCCCAGGCGCCGGAGAGCAGATAGAAGTGTTCGGGCCCCAGGCGCGTGACCGTGAATTCGCTCTGGATGCGGCCGGCCGCGCTCAGCGGATGGGTCAGCACGATGCCGCCGGCCCGGCGCGGCACGCGGTTGGCCGTGATCCGGTTGAGGAAGGCCTCGGCGTCCGGGCCGGCCACGTCAAACTTGGCGAAGCTGGGCAGCTCCATCACGCCCACGCGCTCGCGGACCGCCCGGTGCTCGGCCGCCACCACCTCAAAGACGTTGTTGCGCCGCCAGCTGTAGTCCTCCTCGCGCCCGTCGAGCGAGAACCACTTGGGCCGTTCCCAGCCGAAGCCCTCGGTGTGGACCGCGCCCTTGGCGGCCAGCTTCGGATAGAGCGGCGAGGCCTTGGCCGGCCGCGCCTCGGGCTTCTCCTCGCCGGGCGGGGGCAGGCGGTACATATCCCAGTACTCGCGGTGCGCCTTGGCGGAGGTGTAGGCCTGGTCGGCGAAGGCCCCGAAGCGGCGCGGGTCGAAGGCCAGCATGTTGATCTCGGCGTCGCCGTGGACCATCCACTGCGCCAGGTACTTGCCGCAGCCGGCGCCCTGGGCGATGCCGATGCTGGAGCCCGTGCACAGCCAGAAGTTGCGCACGCCCGGCGCCGGCCCCACCAAGGGGTTGCCGTCGGCGGTGTGCGTGATGGCGCCGTTCACCACGCGCTGAATGCCGGCCTCGGCGAAGATCGGCATGCGCTCCATCACCCGCTCCAGCCAGGGCATGATCGGGTCATACTCCGGCTCAAACAGCTCGTGGGTGGACTCCCACTTCTGGCCGCCGGTCGCGGCCCAGGCCTCGCGCGTGTTGGCGCCCTCGTAGAGGCCGATCA
>JAEURL010000631.1 GCA_016789165.1 Anaerolineales bacterium
TCGGCGCGAGCTCAAGCAAAAGTACGGCCAGGTGTTCAAGGCCGACATGGGCGCGGAAGCCTTCCTGGAACTGCTCAAGAACATGGAATTGGCCAAGACGGCCAAGGAACTGTGGCACGAGATCCGCACCTCCAAGTCCAAGCAGAAGCGCAAGAAAGCCCTCAAGCGCCTGAAGGTGGTGGAGGCCCTGCGCCGCTCGGACAACCGGCCGGAGTGGATGATCCTGACCATCCTGCCGGTCATCCCGCCGGACCTGCGCCCGATGGTCCAGCTGGACGGCGGCCGCTTCGCCACCTCCGACCTGAACGACCTGTACCGCCGCGTGATCAACCGCAACAACCGCCTCAAGCGCCTGCTGGAATTGGGCGCCCCGGACGTGATCGTGCGCAACGAAAAGCGCATGCTCCAAGAGGCCGTGGACAGCCTGATCGACAACAGCCAGCGCGGCAAGGCGCTCTCGCGCCGCGGGCGCCGGGAGCTGAAGAGCCTGAGCGACATGCTCAAGGGCAAGAAGGGCCGCTTCCGCCGCAACCTGCTGGGCAAGCGCGTGGACTACTCCGGCCGCTCGGTCATCGTGGTCGGCCCGACGCTCAAGCTGCACCAGTGCGGCCTGCCCAAGACCATGGCGCTGGAACTCTACCGGCCGTTCGTCATCGCCAAACTGGTGGAGTACAACTACGCCTCCAACGTCAAAGGCGCCAAGCGCTTTATCGAGCGCGAGCGGCCGGAGGTCTGGGAGGTGCTGGAGGAGGTCATCAAGGAGCGGCCGGTGCTGCTCAACCGCGCCCCCACCCTGCACCGCCTGGGCATCCAGGCCTTTGAGCCGATCCTGGTGGAGGGCAAGGCCATCCAGATCCACCCGCTGGTCTGCTCGGCCTTCAACGCCGACTTCGACGGCGACCAGATGGCCGTGCACGTGCCGCTGGGCCAGAAGGCCGTGGAGGAAGCGCGCACGCTGATGCTCTCCACCACCAACCTGCTGAAGCCGGCCGACGGCGAGCCTATCGTCGGCCCGCAGAAGGACATGGTGCTGGGCGTCTACTACCTGACCTTCTGGCACCCCACCCAGCAGCCTGAGAAGTGGCGCATCTTCGGCGACCTGGACGAGGTCGAGATGGCCTACAGCCTGGGCCAGCTGGCGGTGCACACGAAGATCAAGCTCTTCGTCAACACCTGGTACAACGAGAAGAACGAGCGCTACCAGCGCCCGCAGCGCCGGCTGGTGGACACCACCGTCGGCCGGGTGCTGTTCAACCGCGTCCTGCCCGAGGAGATGCGGCTGTACAACGACACGCTCGACAAGGGCGGCCTGCAGAAGCTGGTGGGTAAGTGCTACCAGGTCATCGGCCCGGAACGCACCACCGACGTGGTCGACGATATCAAGGCCATCGGCTTCCGCTACGCCACCCGCTCCGGCACCACCATCGCCGTCTCCGACCTGCAGGTGCCGGATGAGAAGCAGAAGGTGGTGGAGCGCACGCTGGGTGAGCAGCAGGAGCTGGAGCGCATGTTCCAGCGCGGCCTGCTCACCGAGCAGGAAATGAACGAGCGCATCATCGACATGTGGAGCAAGGCCCGCGACGAGGTGGCCAAGGCCGTCTCCGGCAACCTGGACCCGGCCGGCTCGCTGGCCATGATGGCCAAGTCCGGCGCCACCAAGGGCGGCTTCGGCCCCATCTCCCAGCTGGCCGGCATGCGCGGCCTGATGGCCGACCCGTCCGGGCGCATCATCCCGCTGCCGATCCGCTCGAACTTCCGCGAGGGCCTGACCACGCTGGAGTACTTCATCTCCACGCACGGCGCCCGCAAGGGTCTGGCCGACACCGCCCTGCGCACGGCCGACGCCGGCTACCTGACCCGCCGGCTGGTGGACGTGGCCCAGGACCAGATCATCACCCAGCCGGACTGCGGCACCGAGACCGGCATCTGGGTGCGGCGCAAGGACGACGTGGCCGGCCAGAGCTACTACGACCGCATCATCGGCCGCGTGGCCGCCAGCCCGGTCTCGGACCCCAAGACCGGCGAAGTGATCGTCAGCCGCAACGAGATCATCGACGAGGCCCAGGCCGGGCGCATCGCGGCCTCCCCGATCGAGCAGATCTTCGCCCGCAGCGCGCTCACCTGCCAGTCGGAGTACGGGCTGTGCCAGATGTGCTACGGCCGCGACCTGGGGCGCGGCCGGCTGGTGGAGATCGGCGCGGCGGTGGGCATCGTGGCCGCGCAGTCCATCGGCGAGCCCGGCACCCAGCTGACCCTGCGCACCTTCCACACCGGCGGTGTGGCCGCCGGCGGCGACATCACCACCGGTCTGCCGCGCGTGGAGGAGCTCTTCGAGAGCCGCAAGAAGCCCAAGGGCGAGGCCGTCATCACCGAGATTGATGGCGTGGTGGAGGTCATCCGGGCCGACAAGCCCGGCGGCCGGCGCTACGTCAAGGTGGTGGACAGCGCCCTGATGCAGGACGAGTATGACGTGCCCGGCAACTGGTCGCTCAAGGTGGAGAACGGCCAGCAGGTGAACGCCGGCGACGTGCTGGCGACGCGCGGCGAGAGCGAGATCCGCGCCACCCACGGCGGCAAGGCCAAGCTCAAGGAGCGCTCGGTGGTGATCACCTACGAGCGCCGCGACGAGCAGGAGTACGAGATCCCGCCGTCGGTGCGCCTGCTGGTGGTGGACGACCAGCACGTGCGGGCCGGCGACTCGCTGACCGAAGGCGCGCTGAACCCGCACCGCATCCTGCGCATCCTGGGCCGCGAGGCCTGCGAGCTCTACCTGCTGACCGAGATCCAGAAGGTCTACCGGGCGCAGGGCCAGAACATCAACGACAAGCACTTCGAGGTGATCATCCGCAAGATGCTCTCCAAGGTGCAGATCACGCGCCCGGGCGACACCGTCTACCTGCCCGGCGAGCTGGTGGACCGCACCGTGCTCCAGAAGCAGAACGAGGCGCTGGTGGCGGAAGGCAAGCAGGCCTCCGCGGCGGTGCCGGTGCTGCTGGGCGTCACCAAGGCCTCGCTCTCCACCGAGTCCTTCCTGAGCGCGGCCTCCTTCCAGCACACCATCAAGGTGCTGGCCGGCGCCGCCATCGAGGGCAAGGTGGACAACCTGCTCGGCCTGAAGGAGAACGTCATCATCGGCAAGCTGATCCCGGCCGGCACCGGCTACTGGGCCTACAACCGCCAGGAAGACGCCTTGGGCGCGCCGGCGGCGGCCCCGGCCCTGGCGGCCGAGGGCGACGCCGACGCCGCTCCGGAAGCGGCCTGATCTCACCCGTTCCTGGCCCGCCTCCCGCGGCCTAAACCACCCGGGAGGCGGGCCATTTTCCTTGACAGGCGCACGTCACGCTCGTATAATCCCCCCGCTTTCCTCGATAGCTCAATCGGCAGAGCGGCCGGCTGTTAACCGGTAGGTTCCAGGTTCGAGTCCTGGTCGAGGAGCTGCTGACCGGCAGGTTTCCACAAGAGACCTGCCGGCTCTTTTTTTCCGGCGGCCCCCGCGTATAATCGGCCGCGATGCGCATCACGATCCTGGGAACCGGCGCCCTGGCCTGCTTGTTCGGCGCGCGGCTGGCAGCCGTGGCCCCCCACGCTGTCACCCTGGTGGGCACCTGGCCGGACAGCCTGGCGGCCATCCGCCGGCGCGGTGTGGTGCTGCAGGACGACCTGGGCACCCATGCCCTGCCCGTGCAAGCCGTCCCCCTAGGCCAGCCCGTGCAGCCGGCCGAGATCGTGCTGGTGCTGGCCAAGGCCTGGCAGACCGCCACCTACCAATCCCACTTGGAGAGCCTGCTCAAACCCGGCGGGGTCGTCATCACCCTCCAGCAGAGCCTGGGCCATCTGGAGCAGCTCGGGCCGACGGCCTGCCTGGGCGTCACCGAGTTGAGCGCCACCCTGATTGAGCCCGGCTACGTCCAGGCCGGCCCGGACAAGCCATCTTTTCTCGACGCGCCCCAATGGGTCGTAGACGTCTTCCGCCACGCCGAGTTCGACGTGGAGCGGGCGCCGGCCGAAGAGACGCTCGGCCGGCTGTGGGGGATCGTGGCCGTCCGCTGCGGTCTGGAAGCGTTGAGCGCCCTGCTGCGCCTGCCCTACGGCGAGTTGCTGCGGCGCGCGGACGCCCTGACCCTGATGGACCGGGCCGTCACCGAATGCGCGATGGTGGCCTGGGCCCAGCGGCTGAGTCTGCCCTTCGCGGACCCCATGTTCGCCGTCCACCACGCCGCCGAGATGGCGGCCCGCCAGGAGGCGCCCATGACCCGCGACCTGCGGCGCGGTATGCCCACCGAAGTAGACGCCCTCAACGGGGCCGTCACCCTGGCCGGCTTTACGGCCGGCGTGCACACGGCCGTCAATGAGATCCTCTGGCGCCAGGTCCGGGCGCTGACCCACGCCGCCCGGTGACGTTCGTCACTTTTTCTCCCGCGGGCCGCCTCTAGAATTTAAGCAGCTCCAGATGGCCCGGGCTCCTCGGCCAGCCTTCACAATCCAAATCCGCTGCATGTGCCTCAAGGGGTGGACCTTCTATGCCGACTGCATTTCTCCGATCGACCCTGGCGATCCTGCTGGCTCTGGCCAGCCTCAGCCTGGCCCCGGCGCCGCGCCCGGCGCAGGCCGCCGGCACCTGGTACGTAGCCACCACCGGCAGCGACAGCAACGACTGCGCCACGCCGGCCACGCCCTGCGCCACCATCAACACCGCCATCGGCAAGATAACCTCTGGCGACACGATTCGAATTGCCGTCGGCGTTTATACCGATGGGGGCGACCAAGTTGTGCTGCTTGACCGGAGCGCATCTTTGTCTGGCGGTTGGGATGAAGCTTTTACGGCCCGGATTGGGCTGGCGACTATTGATGGTCAGAGCGCCCGGCGGGGCATGACTGTCGGGGTCGGCTCTGTCAG
>JAEURL010000596.1 GCA_016789165.1 Anaerolineales bacterium
CCCTCAAGCGCCTGAAGCGCGAGGTGGTGCTGGTGCGCTACCCGCGCGAGGGCCACGAGATGTCGCGTTCAGGCGAGCCGCGCCACCGCGTGGACCGGCTGAACCGCATGCTGGCCTGGTTCGACCAGCACTGTCAGGCGCCGCGCCGCGGCCGGCGGCCGGCCAAAGCGTAGCCGCCGCGCGGCCCGGCGCGCTCATCCAACGCCCCGCCTCCTCACCGGGAGGGCGGGGCGTTTTTGGTGCTGGCGGCCGATTACGGGAAGCGCACGACAGCCGGCAGATACAGCCAGTGGGCCAGCGTCGGCGTGGGAGTGGGGGCGGCGGCGCCGGGCAGGGTGACCGTGAACTGCTGGACGCGGTGGTTGATCTCGTCCGCCACGTACACGGTCTCGCCCGCGCCCAAGGCCACGCCGTTGGCGAAATAGAACTGGCCGGCCCCTTGGCCGTAGCCGCCCCATTGCCCCACGAACTGGCCGGCGGCCGTGAACACCTGGACCCGGCTGTTGCCGGGGTCGGCGACGAAGACGTGGCCGCTGGGGGCCGCGCGCAGGCCGGCCGGGCCGTCGTAGCCGAACTGGCTGGCGCCATTGCCGGCTGAGCCCCATTGGCCCAGGTAGACGCCGAGGGGGCTGAAGTATTGCACGCGGTGGTGGCCGGCATCCGAAACATAGACGTTCTGGTCAGCGCCCACCCCAATGCCCATCGGGTCGGCGAACTGCCCCTGGCCGGCGCCGGCCGAGCCCCATTGGCGGACAAAGGCGCCGTTCGCGTCGAACTGCTGGACGCGCTGGTTGTCACGGTCGGCGACATACACGCTGCCGTCGGCGGCCACGGCCACGCCGGACGGCCGGCCGAACTGCCCGGCGCCGGAACCCGGGCCGCCCCACTGCCGCTGGAAGACGCCGGCCGGGCTGAAGACCTGGATCCGGTGATTGTCGCGGTCGGCGACGTAGAGCAGGGTGCCGGCGGCGTTGAGGGCCAGCCCGCCCGGGGATTGGAACTGGCCGGCGGCGCTGCCGTAGCCGCCCCATTGGCCCTCGTAGATGCCGGCCGCGTCGAAGCGCTGGAGCCGGTGATTGCCCTCATCGGCCACAAAGACCGCGCCGCCAGGGATGGCCGCCAGGTTGTGGGCGTAACTGAACTGCGTGTTGCCGGTGCCCAGGCTGCCCCAGCCGCGCACAAACGTCACGCTGAAGCTGCCGGCGGCCGGCTGGGCGGCCGCCAGGCTGGCCAGGCCGGCCAGGGCCAGGACCAGCAAACTGACACGGGCGCGGCGGACCAGGACCACAGTCGGCATCGGGACCTCCCTGAGACGGCCGCTGAACGAACCTGGGACGAGTATGCGGACGAAGCCGGAGCGCGAGTCGGCGGGCGCGTTGGGCTCGGTTGGCTGGCCGGCCGCCGACAAAAAAAGACAGGGCCGCCCGCGCGGGCGGCCCTGTTGGTAGGCGGGGCGCTGAGGCCGGCCGCTAGCGCGGCGTGGTGTTCACGGTGGGCGTGATGCCGGGGCCGGGCAGGACGATGGTGGGCGTGGTGCCCTCCGGCGTGAAGATGACCTTGTCCGTGGCATTCAGGGCGCTGGCGTTGGCCTGCGCGATCTGCAGCTGCAGATAGGCCGGGCTGTTGGCGTACAGCTCGGCCAGGGCCAACTGGGCGGCGAGGTCGGCCTTGGCCTTTTCGGCCGCGGCCACGGCCAGCGCCCGGTTGATCTCCAGGTCTTGCTGAGCCGAGAACAGGTCGTTGGACTTCTGGGCTTCGATGATGCTGCGCTCGGCCTCCACCTTGGCCAGTTCGTTGGCCTTCTCCGCCTGGATGACGGCCTGCTGGGCGCGGATCTTCTCCTGCTCCAATTGGGCCAGGATGGTCTGCTGTTTGGTCTCTTCCTGGATGCGGCTCTGCTCCACGCGGATCTCGCCTTCCTGGCGGGCCTGCTCGGCCTGGGCCTGGGCCTCGGCGCGGAGCTTATCCTGGGCCGCCTTTTCGGTTTCTAACCGGCTCTGCACGATGGCGTCCAGCGCCGCCTGGACCTCCGGCGAAAGCACCACCTCCGGCACGACCACGTTCTGGATCACCAAGCCGTAGATCTCGGCCAGCTTGCTGAGCTCGTCGTCGATGCAGTTGCGCAGCTCGTCGCGGGCCGTGCCGATGATGGCGTCGTCGAAGGGCCGCTCGCCCACGCAGACCTTCATGGCCTGCTGCGCTAGAGACTTGACGCGCTCCTGGGCGACCACGTCATCCAGATATAGCTGGCTGTACTGGGCCCAATTGGCGAGCAGCACGTCCTTGCGCGCGATGCCGGGCCGCAGCGCGTCGCCGGTGACCACCAGGCCGATGCGCTGCTTGTCCTTGGTGATGATCTCCTCGTCGCGCACATTGAAGGGGATGGCCTGGCTGGAGACCTTGCGCAGCTCCACGTACAGCCCGAAATCGCTGTACACGCCCGGCCCGACGATGTCCTTGATCTGGCCGCCCTGGAACTGGACGCCCACCTCCTGCGGCTCGACGCGCACCAGGAAGTAGGCGAACTGGCTGGTCAGGACCAGCACCAGCGGCACGCCCACGAACAGGATGACCAGGGCGACGATCAGAATGCGCCAGAGGGCGGAGGAAAAGAACGAAGCGGTTTGTTTCATCACAGGCTCCTCATCAGTGAACCGGCTTGGCGAAAAATCGCCCAGTCGACCGACGGCCGGCTGGGCGGATTACTTGATGGGCCAGCCCGGCGGCTCTAGGGCCGGCCGGCGGGGCTGCGTTTGGGGCCGGCGTCCGCCGCGGGCGGGCCGGCCTCGCGGCGGAAATCCACGAACCGGTAGCCCACCCCGCGCTCGGTCAGGATGTATTTGGGGTTGGCCGGGTCCGGCTCCAGCTTTTGGCGCAGGTAATTGATGTACAGCCGGAGGTAGTGCGTCTCCTCGCGGTACTCGTAGCCCCAGACCTTGGCCAACAGCTGATCGTGCGGCACCACCCAGCCGGCGTTCTGCACCAGGTGGTAGAGCAGGCGGTACTCGGTGGGGCGCAGCCGGACCGGCCGGCCGTCCACCAGCACTTCGCGCCGGTCGAAATTCAGGCTCAGCCGGTCGTCGACGTGCAGCGTGGTTTTATCAGCCGGGGCCGGCGCCTCCGTGCGGCGCAGGACGGCCCGCACCCGGCTGACCAGCTCGCGCGGGCTGAAGGGCTTGGTGACATAGTCGTCCGCGCCCAGCTCCAGGCCGCGCACCCGGTCGTCTTCTTCGGCCCGGGCGGTCAGCATGATCACGGGCACGCTGGCGAACTCGCGCAGCAGGCGCAGGGTCTCGAAGCCGTCCAGCTCCGGCATGGACACGTCCAGCAGCACCAGGTCCGGCAGGCTGTCGCGCACCTGCTGCAGGGCGGCCAGCCCGTCGGCGGCTTCCACCACTTCAAAGCCGTCATGCTCCAGGTTCATGCGGATGAACCGGATCATGCGTGGCTCGTCGTCGACCACCAGGATGCGGTGGCGCTCGCGGGTGTCGGGCATGGCAGCGGCGGCCGGCGCGCTTATTCGCGCACGAAGCCCACGATCTTCTCTTCCTCGCTGCTGGGCAGGATCTCGATGAAGGTCACCCGGCTCAGCGGCCAGATCACCTGGGTGACGTTGGGCGCCAGATAGCGCAGGTCTTTGTTGTCGCGGGCGCGCGGGTTGAGGGCCGTGATGCAGGTGTCGGCAGGGCCGGGCAGGCGTTCCATCTCGGCCAGGATCGGGTCTTCGTTGGCGATGTGGATCAGGACTTGGACAGCCATGGTCGCTCCTTGGCTATAGGTTGAAGTAGACTTTTACCACGAGCTTGCCCAGCCGCAGTTCGTCGCCGCTTTCCAGGCGGATGGGCTCGTTGGCGGAGAGCTGGGTGCCGTTCAGCCAGGTGCCGTTGGAGCTGCCCAGGTCGATGAGCAGCAGCTGCCGGCGGTCCACCCGCAGGCTGGCGTGGCGGCGCGAGACGCCCTTGTCGCGGGCGCCGTAGGGGCCCAGGTTGGCTTCCGGGACGTCGTTGGCGGCGCCCTCCCGGCCGATGGTGTACTCGGGCCGGCCCTCCAGAAGCAGCGCCTGCCCGGTGCCGGAGACGGTGATGGAGATCTGGCCGGGCTTGAGGTCCTGGCGGGCGGCCGGCGCCGTGGTGGCCGGCGGGCTGGCCATCTCGCGCAGCCGGCTGGTGTCAAAGGTGATGGTCGGCAGGGGCTCGTTGGTCAGCCCCCACAGGCGCGCGCCGCAGTTGGCGCAGAACAGCTCCCCTTCGTACTCCTGATTGCGGCAGGCCGGGCACGTGATCATCCGCGCACCTTCCCGGTGGCGCCGGGCACGATCAGGGCGCGCGTGCCGTACTTGATGCGCTTCTTGGCCTCCTCAGACATGACCTGGGTGCGTTCCAGCCGCTTGGCCTCGGCGATGGCCACCTTGGCCAGGTCCGCCTGGCCGGAGGACAACAAGCGCGTGCCCAGGGTGGAGAGCAGCCGGGTGGCGGAGGGGATATCACCGGCGGCCGCCTTCTGCCAGGCGCGTTCCTGGAGCGTGTACTGCGTCAGCTTGCCCAGCGCCTCCACCAGCGGCTGGGGCGGCGTCATGGGCGCCAGGCCGGCCGCCGGCTGGGCGGTCACGGCCAGGTCCAGCGTGGCGCGTTCGGCGCGCCGGTTCAGGCTGAGCACATCGCCGTACAGGGCCAGGCGCGCAATCGGCCGCGCCCCCTCGCTGATGGGCGGCAGCAGCAGCTTGAGCACCACGGTCATGCTCTGATCTTTGGGCAGGCCGCCCAGCCGCAGGACGGCGTCGTCCACCGCCAGCGGGTTGGGCTCCGGGTTCACCCGGAAGGCCGCGAGCAGCTTGACGCCCTGGTCCGGCAGTACGCGCAGCTCCAACCGCTCGCCGAAGGCGGCGCCCAGGCCGCGCACCTTCTCCTGCATGTGCTTCTGCACCTGCTCGGGCGAGCTGATGAACATGGCCGTGCTGCCGGTGCAGCTGGTCAGCTCGTCCAGGAACTTATCGTTCCACTCCTCGCCGATCCCCAGGCCGCTGATCGAGACGCCGTCCACGGCGGCCAGCACGCCCAGCAGCAGACAGTCGCCCTCGTCGCCGTAGGTTTGGCCGTCGGTCAGCAGCATCAGGTGGTTGACCACGGCCGGGCTGAGGTTCTGGTGCAGTTCGAGCATGCCGCGCAGCAGGCCGTGCAGGATCTCGGTGCCGCCGCCGGCGCTGATGGTGCTGACCTTGGCCTTGGCCAGGGTCTTCTGTTCGGTGCTGCAGCGCTGCGCGGCCACGATCACCTCGGCCTTGTCGCTGAAGGTGACGATGCCGAGCATGTCGTTCTCGCGCAGGCTGTCAATCAGCTGAATGACCGCGGACTTGACCTGATC
>JAEURL010000050.1 GCA_016789165.1 Anaerolineales bacterium
CGGGGGGCTGCGCGCCTGACTGCCGGGCGCCGGCGTGGATCTCCTGATGGGCGGGGGCGGGACGCTGGAGGGCCTGCTGGCGGCCTGCGCCATTCGCGCGGGGGGCGGCGGCAGGCTGGCCCGCCTGGCGCCGCAGAGCCCGGCTGAACGGGCCGCGGTGGAGGCGGCCGGCCTCCAGCCCCGGCAGGTCCTCACCGGCCCCGACCTGGTGCGCAGCCAAGCGGTCTATTTTGTGGTGACGGGGATCACGGACACGTCGGTGCTGAAGGCGGTGTCATTTGACGCGGCGCGCGCCCACACCAACTCGCTGATCTTGCGCGGCGAGACGCGCACCCAGCGCCTGATCGCGGCCAGCCATCTGCTGCCGGCCAACGCCTAGATGACGTGATACTCCGGCGTCAGGGCGCCGGCCGCGAAGCGGCTGTAGGCCAGCGCGCCCACGTCCAGAGTTTGGGCCTGGCCCGTGGTGATGATTTCGGCCAGCAGCCGGCCGCCGATCGGGCCGTGCATGAAGCCGTGGCCCGAGAAGCCCGTCAGCAGGTAGAAGCCGGGCAGGGGGGTGGCGCCCAGGATGGGGTGGGCATCCGGGGTGGTCTCATACAGGCCGGCCACCCGCGCTGTGACGCCAGCCTGCTCGAGCAGCGGCAGGCGCCGCGCGGCCGCCTCCAGGTGCCCCAGCTCCCATTCCGGATCAATGCTCTGGTCCTCGCCCGGCAGCTCGGCCGGGTTGGACATGCCGGTCAACAGGCCCTCGCCCTCGCGGTGGAAGTACAGGCTCTGGGCGAAGTCGATGACGAAGGGGAACTCGGCCGGCAGCTGGGGCAAGGGCGTGGTGGTCAGCCACTGCCGGCGCAGGGCCACCACGGGCACCGGCACGCCCGCCATCCGCCCCACGGCCGCGCTCCACGGGCCGGCGGCGTTCACCACGGCGGCGGTCGCGAGGCGGCCGGCGCTCGTCTGCACGGCCGTGATCCGTCCGCCGGCTGTCTCCACCCCGTTGACGCTGACCCCGCTCAGGCAGTGCGCGCCTAATCGGCGGGCCGCCTCCACGTAGGCCATCACCACGCTGTACGGGTCGGCCTGGCCGTCCCACGCGCAGAAGGTGCCGGCCAGGGCGTCCGGAAACTCGGCCGGCCGGGCCAGCCGGCGGACCTCGTCCGCGTTCAACCATTCGGTAGGCACGCCCAGCGAGCGCTGCAGGGCGACATGGGCCTGGAACTCGGCCAGGTCCGCTGCCCGGGTCAGCACGAACAGGTATCCGCACTTGCGGACCAGGGCCGAACGCCCGGTCTCGGCTTCCAGCGCGTCCAGCATCCGCAGGCTGTGCAGCGAGAGCTGGATGTTGACGGCGGTGCCGAATTGGTGGCGGATGCCGCCCGCACAGCGGCCGGTGGCGCCCTGGCCGAAGAAAGGCTCCCGCTCCAGGAGCACCACGCGGCGGACGCCGGCCTGGGCCAGGTGGTAGGCGGTGCTGGCCCCCATCACGCCGCCGCCCACGACGACGACCTCCGCGGAAACGGGAAAATCGGGCATGGTTCAGGTCACCGCCGGCCGGCCGGCCGGATAAGCCGCGTGCCGGCCCTCGGCCAGCACCTGGCGGAAACGGCGCAGCGCCTCGTGCACGTCGGCGAACGACGTGTAGAGCGGGGCGAGCCCCAGGCGGATGCTGTCCGGGGGACGGAAGTCCGGGATGACGTGCATGCTTTCGATCAGCGCCCGATTGATCCGCCAGCCGTCCGGGTGGCCCAGCGCCACGTGCGAGCCGCGCCGGGCCGGGTCCGCGGGCGAGTTGAGCGTCACGCCCAGCGGCTCCAGCCAGGCCTGCCAGAGAGTCAGCAGGTATTGGCTCAAACGCACGGACTTGGCGCGCAGGCGCTCCAGGCCGGCCGCCCGCACCAACTCCACGCCGGCCTCGATGGCGGTCAGCGACAGCACCGGCGGCGTGCCCACCAGGAAGCGCTCCAGGCCCGGGGCGGGCGCGTAATCCGGGGCCATGGCGAACTGATCGCGCTGGCCAAACCAGCCCCAGATGGGGTTGAGCAGCTCCGCCTGCCAATCGCCGCGCACGTACAGATAGGCCGGGGCGCCCGGCCCGCCGTTGAGATATTTGTAGGTGCAGCCCACGGCCAGGTCCACGTTGGCCGCGGCCAGGTCCACGGGCACGGCGCCGGCCGAGTGGCTCAGGTCCCACAGCATCAGGGCGCCGGCCGCCTGGGTCAGGGCCGTGACGGCCGGCAGGTCATACAGGAAGCCGCTCCGGTAGGCCACGTGGGAGAGCGCCACCAGGGCCGTGTCCGGCTGGACGGCCGCGGCCAGGGCCTCCAGCGGCACGCTCAGGCCATCCGGCGAGTGGACCACGCGCAGCGTGTGGCCCTGGTTGAGCAGGCGCGCCACGCCCTGCAGGAGATACAGGTCGGATGGGAAGTTCAGGTCGTCGGTGACGATGACGCGCCGGCCGGGGCGGGCCGCCAGGGCGGCGGCGGCCAGCTTGAAGAAGTTGACCGAGGTCGAGTCGGAGACGATCACGTCGTCGGCGCCGGCCCCGATCAGGCCCGCGATCTGGGCGCCCAGCCGGCGGGCGGCCGTGAACCAGCCCTCGTTCCAGCCCCGGATCAGGCGCCGGCCCCACTCGTCTTCCACGGCGGCGCGCACGCGTTCCGCGGCCCGGCGCGGCAGCCGGCCCAGCGAGTTGCCATCCAGGTAGATCAGGCCCGGCTCGGCGCTGACGAACTCGTCCCGGAACGGCGCCAGCTCGTCCTGCCGGTCCAATTCAGCGGCGAAATCCGCGGCGAGCGCGTCCATCCCGCCCACCGGCTAGATGATCCGCTCCAGAAACTGCCGCGTGCGCGGATCGGCCGGCCGGGTGAAGATCACGTCCGGCTCGCCCTGTTCCACGATCGCGCCGGCCTCCATGTAGATCACGCGGTCGGCCACCTCGCGCGCGAACTGCATCTCGTGGGTCACCACCAGCATGGTCGTGCCCTCGCGGGCCAGCTGTTTCATCACCTCCAGCACCTCGCCGATCAGCTCCGGATCCAGGGCCGAGGTCGGCTCGTCGAAGAGCATCACCTGCGGCTCCATGGCCAGGGCGCGGGCGATGGCCACGCGCTGCTTCTGGCCGCCGGAGAGCCGGATGGGGTGGACGTCCTTCTTGTCCAGCAGGCCGACCTTGGCCAGGTAGCGCTCGCCGATGGGCACGGCCGCGGTCTTGGCCAGCTTCTTCACCGTCACCAGGCCCTCGATCACGTTCTCCAGGGCCGTCATGTGCGGGAAGAGGTTGAACTCCTGGAAGACCATGCCCGTGCACAGGCGCAAGGCGGCCACGTGGGCGCGGGCCGGCCGGTCGCCCGGCTCCAGGTGCAGGCGGTTGCCGGCCACGGTGATGGTGCCGGCCGAGGGCTGCTCCAGGAAGTTCAGGCAGCGCAGGAAGGTGCTCTTGCCGGAGCCGCTGCGCCCGATCAGCACCACCACCTCGCGCGGCTGGACGGTGAGCGAGATATCGCGCAGCACGTGCAGCAGGCCGAACCACTTGTGCAGGTGCGCGACCTGGACGATGGCCTCCGGGCCGGTGGTCTCAGCGCTCATAGGCGGTCGCCATCCGTTTCTCCAGCCGGCTCTGGAAGAAGGTGGAGACGATGGTCAGCAGCCAGTATAGGCCGGCCGCCACCAGGAAGAGCTCCATGTACTTGCTGTCCAGGCGCGCCGAGCGGTTGGCCAGGTAGGTGATCTCCCACACCCCCATCACCGAGACCAAGGCCGAGTCCTTCTGCATGGCGATGAACTGGTTGCCGACGTCGGGGATGATGATGCGGATGGCCTGCGGCAGGATGATGCGCCGCAGGATCTGCCAGCGCGTCATGCCGATAGCCTCGGCCGCCTCCCACTGGCCGTGCGGGATGGATTGCAGGCCGGCCCGGAAGATCTCGGTCATGTAGGCCCCGTAGTTCAGGCTGAGGGCCAGCACGCCGGACGTGATCGCGTCCAGGATGAAGAGCTGCCCGAGCTGCCGGAAGCCGGCGGCCTGCAGCTGCAGGCCGATCTGCGGCAGGCCCAGGTAGATGATGTAGATCTGGATCAGCAGCGGCGTGCCGCGGATGACCGAGACGTAGAAGCCGGAGATCCCCTGGGCGATCGGGTTGGCCGAGAGCCGGCCCAGCGCCCCGACGAGGGCCAGGCCGGCCGCGATGGACACCGACACCAGCGAGACGAGGATGGTGGTCCACAGGCCGCCCACGATCTTCAGGACGACCTCGGAGCGGCGGATCAGATAGCCGGGCTCAATCCGGAGCTGGGTCAGGGCCAGCGTCAGGGCCAGGATCAACACCAGCCACACGGCGCCCACCCGCAGGAACTCCAGCGAGCGCTCGTGGCGCTGGCGGGCCTGCAGGCGCAGGCCCATGCTTAGGTCCGGATCGGACGGCGCTGGGGCGGTCTCAGCCGTCATCGTGTCTGCCCTTTCCCCCGTATGCTAGGGGTGGTCATGGGAGCGAGGTAAAAACAAAGCAGCGGTGAAGCGGCCGGGGCGCGCCTCACCGCTGCCGGAAGCGGCGGCGATCAGGGGAATTGCTTGAGGCCGTTTACGTCGAACTTGCCGGCCGCGCTGGCCAGGTCGGAGCCGTAGTATTTCTCGGACAACGCCTTGAGCGTGCCGTCGCCGTGCAGGCTCTGCACAATCTCGCTGACCTTCTTGACAAACGAGACCGGGTCCTTGCTGGCCGCCTTGTCGATGGCCGGCGCCAGGTACTCAAAGTAGATCGGCTCGCCCAGCTGC
>JAEURL010000063.1 GCA_016789165.1 Anaerolineales bacterium
GCCCACCCCCACTCTCACCGCGCCGCCGCCCACGCCGGCGGCGACCGCGGCGGCCTCCGCCACGCCGGAAACGCCGGCGCCCACCCCCACCGTGCCGCCGCCCACCGCCGCGCCGGCCGCTACGGCCGCGCCGCTCCAACGGGTCTTCACCTTGGCCCTGCCGGCCGAACCAGCCAGCCTGGACCCGGCCGCCGCCGAGGACGAAGCCAGCCTGCTGGTCGTCCGCCACCTGTACGAGGGCCTGACGGCCTTCGAGCCCGGCACCACGCGCGTCCGGCCGGCGCTGGCCGAAAGCTGGACGGCCTCCGCCGGCGGCCAGTTGTGGACCTTCAAGCTGCGCGCCGGCCTGACCTTCAGTGACGGCACCCCGCTCACGGCCGAGGCCGCGCGCCTGAATTTCGAGCGCTGGCGCACGCGCCAGGCCGGCGGCCGCTACACTTTCTGGCGGCTGATGTTCGGGGGCTTCGCGGGACAGACTGACGAGGCCGGCGCACCGCTCTCCCTGGTGGCGGTGGTGACCGCCACCACCCCCAGCACCCTGGTGCTCCGCCTGACCCGGCCGGACGCCGCCCTGCCCAACACCCTGGCCATGCCGGCCTTCGGCTTGGTCAACCCGGCCGCCTGGGAGACGCCGGGTTTTGGCCAAGCCGGCGCGCCTTCGGCCGGCGCTGGCCCCTTCCGCCGGGCGCGCTGGGCCAACGGCGTAGTGCAGGTGGAGCGCAACCCCGCTTACTGGGCGACGCCGGCCCGGCCGGACGGCCTGCTCTTCAAGAGCATCCCGGACGACGTCCAACGCGTGCTGGCCCTGCAGGTGGGCGAGGTGGACGGCCTGGCGCGCCTGCCGGCCACGGACTATGACCTGGCCGAGCGCTGGCCCAGCCTGCGCGTGGAATTTGACCCGCCCCTGGAAGTGCTGTACCTGGGTTTCAACCAGGCGCACGCGCCGTGGGGGGATGTGAATTGCCGCTTGGCCGTGGCCTCCGCCGTGGACCCGGCCCGCTACGCGCGCGACTTTTTCCCCGGCGACGCCCAGCCGGCCACGGCCCTGCAGCCGCCCTCGGTATGGGGCTATGCCGCGCCCGCGGCCTCGCGCCCGCCCGATCCAGCGCAGGCCCGCGCGCTGTGGGAGGCGTGCCTCGCCCAGCAGACGCCGCCGGAGGCCATCACCCTGTACGTGCCGCCCGTGCCGCGCGCCTATCTGCCAGACCCGGCCGGCCTGGGCGCGGCCCTGCAGGCGGACCTGGCCGCCGCCGGCATCAGCGTCACGGTGCAATCCCCGGACTGGGCCACGGCCTGGCTGCCGGACGTGCAGGCCGGCCGCGCCGACCTGTTCCTGTTGGGCTGGGCCGGCCTGAACGGCGACCCGGACGCCTACCTGTGCCCGCTGTTCTGCGGCGCCAACGCCGCCTTCAACTCCGACCCGGCCGGCCTGCCTCGGCCCCCGGATGAGGCGCTGGCCGGCCTGCTGCGCGAGGCGCAGGGCGCCCTGGACCCCGCCGAGCGCCTGGCGCTCTACGCCCAGGCCCAGACGCTCATCTTCGAGCAAGTGCCGGCCCTGCCCCTCACTTACCGCAGTTCGGCCTGGGCCTTCCGCGCCGACCTGACCGGCCACGTGCCCAGCCCAATCGAGAGCGTCTTCACCGAGCTGAGCCTCCGCTGACCGGCCGTGCTGGAGAAACCCGCGCTGGACGAGGGCCGGCTGGCCGCCTGTCTGCAGGCGGACTACGGGCTGGCCGCCGTCCAGCTGACCTTCCTGCCCCTCGGCGCCGACCTCAACACCGCCGTCTACCGCGCCGACTCGTCGGCCGCGCCCCCGCGCTTCGTCAAACTCCGGCGCGGCGCCTTCAATGAACTGGCCGTCGCCCTGCCGCGCTGCCTGCGCGATCAGGGCCTGGACCAGGTGATGGCCCCGCTCGCCACCCAGGCCGGCCGCCTGTGGGCGGACCTGGACCCTTATACGGTCAGCGTTTATCCCTTTGTGGACGGCCAAGATGGCTATGCCGTGCCCCTGTCCGAGGCCGGCTGGATCGAACTAGGGCGAACCCTGCGGCGCCTCCACGCGGCCGATCTGCCGCCGGCGCTGCGGGCCCGTCTTCCGCGCGAAGCCTACTCGCCGGAATGGCGCCGCCTGGTCCAACGCCTGCTGGAGCACGCGGCCCAGGCGCAGGCCGCGCCGCCGGACCCGGTGGCGGCCGAGGCCGCCGCGGTGCTGCGCGACCAGCGCGAGGCGATCACGGAGCTGGTCGAACGCGCCGGCCGCCTGGCCGCGGTGACCCAAGCCCGCGCCCCGGCCGCCACGCCGTGCCACGCCGACCTCCACGCCGGCAATCTCCTGATCGGCGCCGACGGGGCCGTGTTCATTGTGGATTGGGATGAACCGCTGCTGGCTCCCAAGGAACGCGACCTGATGTACGTGGGCGGCGGACTGATGGGCGGCTGGCGCCGGCCGGCCGAAGAGACGGCGCTGTTCTATCAGGGCTACGGCACCGCCCCGATCGACCCGGCCGCGCTGGCCTATTACCGCTACGAGCGGATCATCCAGGACATTGCCGTCATCGGCCGGCAGCTGCTGTGGAGCGCGGCGGGCGGCCAAGACCGCGCCGTTCATCTGGGATATTTGAAGTCCAATTTCCAGCCCGGCGGCGTCCTCGAGATCGCGCGCCAGGCCGAAGGCCAACAGCCGGCGGAATAGGGTCCGGCGCGGACCGGGGCGGTGTACACTAAACCATGGGCGGCCGGCCGCCGCCTTTCAGGGGAGCCTCCCATGCCTATCCAGAGCTGTCTCGCCGGCGTCCGTGTTTTGGATTTCTCGCGCCTGCTGCCCGGCCCTTACTGCACCTGGCTGCTGGCCGAACTGGGCGCGGAGGTCATCAAAATCGAATCGCCGCTGGCCGGCGACGGCCTGCGCCACGCCCCGCCCGGCCAGGGCTTCGAGGGCATGTTCGATACCCTCAACCACAACAAACGCATGCTGGGCCTCAACTACCGCCACCCGTTGGGCCGCGCTGTGGTGCTGCGCCTGGCGCGCCGCGCCGACGTGCTGGTGGAGTCTTTCCGGCCGGGCGCGCTGGCCCGCTGGGGGCTGGACGCCGCCGCCCTGCAAGCCGCGAACCCCGGCCTGATCTACTGCGCGCTGTCGGGTTATGGGCAGAGTGGGCCGTATCGGGACCGGGCCGGCCACGACCTGAACTACCTGGCGGCCGCCGGCCTGCTGGGTTTCGGCCGGCCGGCTGGGGAGGCGCCGGCCATGCCGAACGTGCCGATGGCGGACCTGGCCGGCGGGCTGCTGGCGGCGGTGCGGATCATGGGGGCCCTGCTCGAGCGCGGGCGCACCGGCCAGGGCGCGCTGCTGGATGTGGCCCTGGTGGACGGCCCGCTCACCTGGCTGGCCGCGCTTGGGGCGCTCCAGCGCTCCGAGGCCGGGCCGGCCCGCCCGCCGCTGGCCGGCGGCCTGCCCTGCTATCAAATCTACCGCACGGCGGACGAGCAGGCCGTGACCCTGGCCGCGCTGGAGCCTGTCTTCTGGGGGGATTTCTGCCACGCGGCGGGCCGGCCGGATCTGATCCCTCTGCAGAGAGACACGGCCACGGCCGGCGAACTGGCCGCGCTCTTTCGGACGCGCCCGCTGGCCGACTGGTTGGCGCTGGCCGAGGCCGGCGATTTCTGCCTGGAGCCGGTGCGTTCGCCGGCGGCGGCCGCCGCCCAGCCAGCAATCCAGCTGCGCCAGGCCGAGTTGGGGCTGGCCGCCCCCCAGGTCGCACCAGGTTTAGGCGCGGACACGCGGGCGGTGCTGGCCGAGTTGGACCTCTCGGAAGCGGAGTGGCGCGAACTGGAGATGCACCACGTGGTCCGCGGCGGGTAGGGTACGGCTCAGGCGCTGGGCTTGGGGCCCTCCGCCGGCGGCTGTTTGCGGGCCCGCCGGCCCACCAAGCGCTCTTCGCCGCGCAACAAGCGCGCGAAGTTCGGGCGCAAGGACCAGGCCAGCAGGATCACGGCCCCCACACCAAACCAGATGAAGCCCGGGTCCAGGCCGGCCGGCTGGAGGATATAGGCCAGATAGGCAAAGACGGCCGTGATGGTCAGCGCGGTCAGGATGGTGGCCAGCGAGGCGTAGCCGACGAAGTACAGGATGAAGGCGCCCACCCCGATCACGATCGGCGCGATCCAGGGCCAGATGGCGATCGCGGCCCCCACGGCCGGCGCGCCGCCGGCGCCGCCCTTG
>JAEURL010000600.1 GCA_016789165.1 Anaerolineales bacterium
ATCGTCTTGAACGTGAAGCGGCCCGTGGCCTGGGAGGGCGTGGTGAACCAGCAGCTGGCCGACGGCGTCGCCCGCTGGCCGCAGGCGGCGCTGATCGATTGGAACGCCCTCGGCAGCGCCCAGCCCGGCTGGTTCATCGCCGATCAGGTCCATCCCAACCCGGCCGGGGCCGAGGCGTACGCGGCGCTGATCCAGCAGCTGCTGGCGGAGCAGCCGTGAACGGCCGAGACCGGTTACGGGCCGGGCGCCGGCCGGCGCCGGTGCAGACCGTACACCTGGCCCACCGGCACCGTGAACAGGATGCCGGTGTTGGGGGCCTCCAGCGGGCCCGTAATCGCCTCCGTGGCCCGCGCCAGGGCGTCCAGGTCGAAGCCGTCCGGCACCACCGAGAAGAGCGTGCGGTTGGTCTCCTCGCGCGCCCGCATCAGGCTGGAGAGGGACGGGATCAGCGGCAGGTCATCGCGCAGGGCGCGCTCGCCCAGTTCGCGGCCCAGGCCGGCGCTGTCCAGGATGGTGGCGCCCGTGATCCCCACCGTCAGCCAGGCGGTGAGGATCTCGTCCACCTGATCAGCTCGGTCCAGCACCAGCACCACCAACTCAGGCATGGCCAGACTCCTTCTGCGGGAACGCCAGCCGCAGCAGCGGCGGCGTCACCAGGGTTGTCACCAGCACCATCAGCACCACGGCCGTAAAGCCGGAGGCGTCCAGCAGGCCGTTGTTGACCCCCACCGAGGCCACGATCAGGCCCACCTCACCGCGCGAGATCATGCCCACGCCCACGCGCAGCGCCTCCGGCCAGGCCAGGCCGCCCAATCGCGCGCCGCCGCCGGCCCCCAGCACTTTGGAGACGATGGCGATCACGCAAGTCACGGCCACCAGGCCGAGGTCCCCGACGCTGAGCGCGCGCGCGTCCGCCTGCAGGCCGATGCTCACCAAGAAGATCGGCACGAAGAAGGCGAAGGCCAGGGCGTGGATGCCGCGCTCGATGCGCTCCTTGGAGGGCGCCGCGGACAGCGCCACGCCGGCGATGAACGCGCCGGTGATGGCCGCCACGCCGCCGACGACCTCCGAGGCCCAGGCGAACACCAGCACGACGATGATCACCAGCGAGACCACGGGTTCGCTGATCGGCAGGCGGCGCCCCTCCACCCAGCGGAGGGCGCGCGGCAAAAGCCAGCTCCCCAGCCCGTAGGCGCCGGCCAGAAACAGCAGCATGCGGGCGAAGATCCCGACCAGGCTCGCCGGCCCGCCGCCTTCGTCCAGCCCCAGCGCCACAAACACCGCCAGCGCGCCGATGGCCAGCACGTCGTCCACCACCGCCGCGCCGAGCAGGGCCAGGCCCTCCCGGCTGCGCAGCCGGCCCAGCTCCATCAGCGTCTGCGCCGAGATGCTCACCGAGGTGGCCGACATCACCAGCCCCAGGAAGATCGCCTGGTTCAGGTCATAACCCAGGGGCATCGCCCCCGCCACGCCCAGCGCGATCGGCGCCAGAACGCCCAGGACCCCGGCCAGCAGCGCCGGCCGGCCGGCCTTGGTCAGGTCGCCGATCTGGATCTCCAGGCCGGCGCTGAACATCAAGAAGATCACGCCCAGCTCGCCGAACTCGCGCAGGGCGCCCACCACGTGGGCCTGGTCAAAATAGGGTAGCGCAAAAACGTTCAGGATTGAAGGCCCGAGGAGCAGGCCGGCCAGCAGCTTGCCGAGCACCACCGGCTGGCCGAGCCGGCTGGAGGCCCAGCCGCCCAGTTTGGCGGTCGTCAACGTCAGGGCCAGCGCCGCCAGCAGAGGCAGGATCATACCGACCACCTTTCGCAAACGGAGGGGTCCGGGCCGCGCGGCTGGCGGCTCATTCGGCCGCCGGCCGAGGGGCAGACCAACTCCGGAAGAGGATCACACCCAAGGTGACGGCCGTCAGCGGAAGCACGAACCAGCCCATAACCGCGCTGAACAGCGGCAGCGCCGCGTGGCCGGCCGCGTTCAGCAGCAAGTAGCCTAGATACGCCGCATAGTAGCCCACGAACAGGGCGCCCTCCCAGCGCGCGATCCGGTAACCGTTGGCGAAGACCGGCAGGCAGGCGACGGCCACGGCCGTCATCACCGGCAGGTCGAAATGGAGGGCCGCCGCCGAAACCGGCACGCCGGCCGGCGCCACCAGCGCGGTCAGCCCCAGCACCGACAACAGGTTGAAGATATTGCTGCCGACGGCGTTGCCCACCGCAATGTCGCGCTCGCCGCGCCGGGCGGCCACCAGCGAGGTCGCCAGCTCCGGCAGAGAGGTGCCGACGGCCACGATCGTCAGCCCGATCACCAGCTCGCTCAGGCCCAGCCAGCGCGCGATCTGGGTCGCCCCCTCCACCAGCCAGCCCGCGCCGATCACCAGCAGCACCACGCCGCCGGCCACTTGGCCGAGGTGGGCGGGCCAGCGGCGGGCCTCCGCCGGGCTGACGCCGTACTCCTGCGCGTACTCGCGGTTCACGACCGGGTTTTCGCGCCGGCTGAGGCGCAGGGCCAGCCACACGTAGGCCCCCAGCAGCCCCAGCAGCAGCCCGCCCTCCCCGCGGGACACCTGGCCATCCCACGCCAGGCCATAGACCAG
>JAEURL010000092.1 GCA_016789165.1 Anaerolineales bacterium
GCCGGCCAGGTGGAGCGTTTCCAGGCCGCCGGTGCGCGGGTGTTCACCGACTCCAGCCAAGCCCTGGCGCACGTCAGCGCGCGCTTCGGCGGGGCGCCGGCCCCAACCTTCCCGCCCGTGGCGCTGGATGTCTTCGGGCAGCCGCTGGCCGCCCTCAACGTCGGCGTCGAGTCCTTTCACGCCAGCCTGCTGACGCAGGGCGCGCGCTCGGTGCACGTGGAGTGGAAGCCGCCGGCCGCCGGCAACGAGAAGCTGGCCGCCATCCTGGCCAAGATGAAAAAGAAGTGATCACCGATCACTGCCGACTGCCTACTGAATAGGGAGCGCTATGGACATCGAATCAGCTAATCAAACCGCCGTCACCCGGCTCATGGAGGCGCGGCCGTTCCTCAAAGGGGTGGCCAAGGCCCTGGACGTGATCCCGGGCATGCGCCCCAACTTGCTGCTGCACGCCGGCCCGCCCATCACCTGGGACCGCATGTCCGGCCCGCTGCGCGGCGCCATCCTTGGGGCGCTGCTGTTTGAGGGCCTGGCCCAGGACGAGGCCGGGGCGCGGGCGCTGGTGGAGCGGGGCGAGGTGCAGTTCGAGCCCTGCCACGAGCACGCCGCGGTCGGCCCGATGGCGGGCGTCACCTCGGCCTCGATGCAGGTCTTTGTGGTGGAGAACGTCACCCACGGCAACCGCTCCTTCTCCAACCTGAACGAGGGCTACGGCAAGGTCCTGCGCTACGGGGCCTACAGCGAAGACGTGCTAAAGCGCCTGCGCTGGATGAACGAGGTGCTGGGGCCGGCCATTGGCGCGGCGCTGGCCGGCACCAACGGCCTGGACCTGCGCGCCCTGATCGCCGAGGCCCTGCACATGGGCGACGAGGGCCACAACCGCAACAAGGCCACCAGCCTGATCCTGCTCAAGCAGCTGGCGCCGCTGCTGGCCCGGACCCTGCGGGACAGCGCCGCGCTGGCCGACTGCCTGCAGTTCATGGGCGACAACGCCCTGTTCGCGCTCAACCCGGTCATGGCGGCCTGCAAGGCCATGCTGGACGCCATGCACGGCATTGAGGGCTGCACACTGGTGAGCACGATGGCCCGCAACGGCACCGATTTCGGCATCCGCGTCAGCGGCCTGCCGGGGCAGTGGTTTACGGCGCCGGCCGAGATCCCGGTGGGCCTGTTCTTCTCCGGCTTCAGCCAGGCGGACGCCAACCCCGATATCGGCGACAGCGCCATCACCGAGACGGCCGGCATCGGCGGCTTCGCCATGGCCGGCGCGCCCGCCATCGTCACCTTCGTGGGCGGCACGCCCAAGGACGCCCTCAATGCGACGCTGGAGATGTACGAGATCACGGCCGCCGAGAGCAAGAATTTCACCATGCCGGCCCTGGACTTCCGCGGCTCGCCCACCGGCATCGACATCCGCAAGGTGGTGGAGCTGGGCATCACCCCGCGCATCAACACCGGCATCGCCCACAAGAACGCCGGCGTCGGGCAGGTGGGCGCCGGCCTGGTCCGCCCGCCGCTGGCCCTCTTCGAGCAGGCCGTGCTGGCGTATGCGGAGAAGTATGAGCTGTAGTTGGTGCTTGGTGGATAGTGCTCACTGCTCACTGATCACTGCTCACTGCTCACTGGTAACTGATCACAGAGTTGCGACCGAATGGCTAAGCTGCCGCATGCCGAAAGTTTCCGTGACCTATTGGTGTACCAAAGGGCGCGGCAATTGACGGGAGAGGTCTTTCGATTGACAAAGACCTTCCCGCGCGAGGAGATGTATTCGCTAACCGACCAGATACGACGCTCTTCTCGTTCGGTAGGCGCGCAGATCGCCGAAGCATGGGCCAAGCGGCGATACGAGAAGCATTTTGTCAGCAAGTTGACCGACTCTGACGGCGAGCAGATGGAGACACAGCATTGGATTGAGGTTGCCCTGGATTGTGGCTATATCCCAGGCGAAGTAGCCGCCGGCCTCCGGCGCCAGTGCGAGGAGATCGGCCGGCTCCTGGCCGGGATGAGGGCGAAATCAGCCGCCTTTTGCGGTGAGCCCAAGCATGTATTGCGCGAAGTGCCGCCGGAATACCTGATGGCGGCCGCGCTTCCTGATGAGTCTGACCACTGAGTACCGATCACCGCTCACTGCTCACTGCTCACCGATCACTGCTCACTGTTCACTGCTCACTGCTCACTGCTCACTGTTCACTGCTCACTGCTCACTGTTCACTGACTACCAATCACCCTTCGAGGACCCCATGCCCCAAATCTACGACCTCTCCCAGCCCCTCAACCAGGATTGCTCCTTCTGGCCGTTCTATCCGCCCTTCGAGGTCAAGTACTTCAAGCGCAAGTCCGAGCACGGCGTCAACGCCCAGTACATCCAGACCTCCAACCACATGGGCACCCACCTGGACGCGCCCCGCCACTTCGTCACCAAGGGCAAGACCATCGACCAGATCCCGATCGAGTGGCTGTGGGGGCCGGGCGTGATCGTGGACCTGAGCGACATGCTCGACGACCTGGACCTCTTCACGCCGAAAGATATCGAGGACCGGGTGGAGGTGCGCGCGGGCGACATCCTGCTGATCCACACCGGCTGGCACAAGTACTCATTCCTCAGCCCGGATGGCGACGAGGAGCGCTACATCCAGCGTCACCCCGGGCCGCACTAC
>JAEURL010000124.1 GCA_016789165.1 Anaerolineales bacterium
ACCCACCAGGCCAGCGCCAGTTGGTACACAGAATCGCCCAGGCGCGAAATGGTCTGCCCGCTCCACAGCAGGGCGAAAGGCCGATGGCGCAGGGCGCGGAAGAAGGCCCGCATGGTTCAGCTCAGCCGGTTGGCCAGGAAACCGGCCAACCCGTCCGCGCCGGAGGTGTGTCCGATGCCGGCCAGCGCCGCGGTGGCGGCGGCCAGGCCCAGCGCATCGCCCGCCTGGAGGGCGGCCAGCACGGCGTGCCAGGCCGCCGAGCACTCGCCGCGCGCGGCGGCGCGCAGGTAGGCGCCGGAGAGCGTGGTGGTGCGCCGGGCGGCCTCGTCCGCCAGGGGCCCGGCCAGGGCGACCGCGCCCGGCCCGCACAGGCCGGCCCAGGCCGCCAGCAGCGCGCCGACGATGAAGTCATCGCCGGCCGGCGTTAGGCCGCCGCCCAGGCCGGCCAGGACCGCCACGCCAGCCAGGGCCGGCCCGCTCTCGCCGGCGGCCAGGCCGCGGACCAGCGCCGCGGCGCCGGGGGCGGCCAGGTGCAGCAGCGGCGTCGGCGGGTGTGGGTCGGAAAGTTCCAGCAGGGAGCCGGCCGGCGCGGCGGCATAGGCGGCGGCGGCCACGGCCTCCAGGTGCTCGGGCGCGGCGGCGAGCGCCCGCTGCACGGCGGCCCAATCCGGGCGCGGGTCCCACCGGCCCGCGTCGGCCCAGGTGAGGGTCAGGTCGTCCAGCCGCAGCCGGCCCGGCTCCCGCCGCACGGCGCTCGCGACGGTCAGGCCCTGGAACGGCGCCGGGCCGTCCGCAGCCGCCAGCGCCGCACAGGGCGCCAATGCGGCCGGAGTGGTGACGAGCGACAGCACCTCGCCGGCGGAGTCCACCAGATTGCAGGCGCGGTCGAAGACGTTGAGCAGGTGGGCGGGGCGGGCGGCGCCGAGCCAGGCTTGAGCCGCTGGGGAGAACTGGACGATGCGCACGGACGGTCAATCACGCGGCGGAGCCGCGCGCGGGCCGGACGAGGGCCGCTGGCGCAGGGCGAACTCCGCCGGGCCGGCCGGGGCGCGACCCAGCAGGGCCGTCAGCGCGCGGGGGCTGCCCCACAAGCCGAACTCGGCGTAGTAGCGGAACATCTTGAGCAGGGTGTCCACGGCGTAGGGGCTGAGGCCGGCCGCCCGCGCGCCGCGCTCCCACTCCCCCAGGTCGGCCTGCTCAACGCGCACCGGCTGTTCCAGGCCGGCACTGAGCGCGGCGGCCGTCTCGGTCTGCGTCAGGCCGGCGGTGCCGCACAATTCGTACGTGGCGCCGCGGTGGCCGGGCTCGGTCAGAGCCAGCGCCGCCACCTGGCCCACCTCCTCCAGGTCCACCAGGCTGAGGCGCGTCTCCGGCGGATACGGCACCGCGAACACGCCGCGCGTCGTGATCGACTCCCAGTAGGCCAGGAGGTTCTGCAGGTAAGGGGCCGGCTGGAGGATGGTGAACGCCAGCCCGGACTCGAAGACGGCCTCTTCGACGCGCAGCTTATTCCAGTGGTGGGGCATGGCCTCGGTCTGCGGATGCAGCACCGAGTGATAGACGATGTGCGCGACGCCGGCGGCGCGGGCGGCGGCCAGCAGCGCCCGGCCGAGGGCGACCTCGTCCGGCGCCATGTTCGGGCAGATGTGGTAGACGGCCCGCGCGCCCTGCACCGCCCCGCGCACGACGGCCGGGTCGCGCAGATCGCCGGCAACCACGTCCACGGCGCCGGCGGCGCGGGCCAGGTCAGCCTGAGCCGGCTGGCGCACGAGGGCGCGGACCGGCTCGCCGCGCCGGGCCAGCGCGCGCAAGGCGGCCCGGCCGGTTTTGCCCGCGGCGCCGGTGATGAGGATCATAGGCGTTGGCGGTGGGCCTCCACCAGCTCCCACAGCCGGCGCGGGCTGAGCGGGATCTCGGTGATCTCCAGGCCCGGCAGGTTCAGGGCATCCTCCACGGCCTGGGCGAAGAGCGGCCCGACCGGGATGGCGCCGGCCTCGCCCGCGCCCTTGACGCCCAGTGGGTTGAGCGGCGAGGGCGTCTCCTGGTGGCCAATCGTCATGCGCGGCACGTCCAGGGCGGTGGGCACCAGGTAATCCATGAAGGAGCCGGTCAGCAGCTGGCCGTTCTCGTCGTACACCAACTGCTCGTAGAAGGCGTTGCCCAGGCCTTGGGCCACCCCACCCTGCACCTGGGCCTCCAGGATCAGGGGATTGATGACGTGGCCGCAGTCGTGGACCACCACGTACTGCTTGACCTCCACCAGCATCGTCTCCGGATCGACCTCGACGAGCATGGCGTGCGCGCCGCTGGCGGTGGCGCCGCGCTCCGGGCCGAAGTAGTTGGCGGCCTCCAGGCCGGGTTCGCTGCCGGGTTTGACCGCGCCGCGCAGCGGGTTGGCGCGCTGGGCCAGCGCTCCGATCTGGATGGCTTTGGCCGGCACGCCCTTGACGCGCACCTGGCCGTCGGCCAGCTCCAGGTCTTCCTCCGCGCACTCGAACAGGTCAGCGGCCAGTTTGAGGGCCTTCTGGCGCACGGACTTGGCGGCCTCGTTGATGGCGTTGCCGGCCACCACCGCGCCGCGGCTGGCGAAGGTGCCGGCGCCCCAGTAGAACTGGTCCGTGTCGCCCGTGATCACCTCCACGTCGCGCACGTCCACACCCAGTTGCTCGGCCACGATCTGGGCAAAGCTGGTGAAGTGCCCCTGGCCCTGGGTGCCCACGCCCGTGGCCACGCTGACCTTGCCGCTGGCCTGCACTTGGACGCGCGCCCCCTCGTACGGGCCGATGCCGGTGCCCTCCACGTAGCAGACCACGCCGATGCCCACGTGCCGGCCCTGAGCGCGCAGGCGCGGCTGCTCTTCCTTGACGAAGCGCTCGTAACCAATCAGGTCTAGGGCCTTGGCCAGGATGGGCGCGTAGTTGCCGCTGTCATAGACCAGCGGCGCGAAGTCCTGGTAGATGAGGGCGTTGTTGTAGGGGAAGGCCTCCGGCGGGATGAAGTTGCGCCGGCGGATCTCGTTGCGGTCCAGCCCCAGCTCCCGGGCGGCGAGGTCCAGCAGGCGCTCCATGACGAAGACGCCGTGCTGGCGGCCGGCCCCGCGGTAGGGCGTGACGATGGTCTTGTTGGTGAAGACGGCCGTGAACTCGCTGGTGTAGTTCGGCACGTGGTAGACGCCCAGCAGCGTGCACTGGCTGTTGAGCGGCACGGTCAGGCCGTAGGGGTCGTAGGCGCCGGTGTCATGCACGAAGACGTCGTGGATGCCCACGATCCGCCCATCCCGGGTCAGGGCCATTTCGGCCTCGTGGACCTGGTTGCGCTCGTTGGTGGTGCCCACGAAATTCTCGGCCCGGTCCTCGATCCATTTGACGGGCTGGTTGAGGCGCCGGGCCGCCCAGGGGATCAGCACTTCCTCCGGGTAGAACATCATGATCTTGGGCCCAAAGCCGCCGCCGATAAAGGGCGCGACGACGCGCACCTGTTTCTCGGACAGGCCGAGCATGCCGGCCAGGCCATTGCGGATGACCACCGGCGCCTGGGTGGTGTCCCAGACCGTCAGCTTGGCGGCCCGGGCGTCCCAGTGGGCCACCACGCCGCGCGTCTCCATCGGCGCCGAGGAGCCGTGGTCATACAGGAAGCGGCGCCGGATGATCAGGTCGGCGCCGGCCCGCGCCGCCGCGTAATCGCCCTTGTGCTGGACGACGTGGGCGGCCACGTTGGAGGGCAGGTCGTCGTGCACGCGGGCCGCGTCGGGGGCCAGCGCCTTTTCGATGTCGACCACGGCCGGCAGCGGCTCGATGTCCAGGATGATGTCGCCCAGCGCGTCCTCGGCCACGTAGCGGCTCA
>JAEURL010000140.1 GCA_016789165.1 Anaerolineales bacterium
GGCCAGGCCAGCCCGGCCGCCCGGCTGTGGGCGCGCATGGCGCGCGCCGCCTGGCAGGCCGACGATCCAACGCGCAGTCTGGCGCTGTGCCGGCAGGGGCTGAGCGTGCTGGGCGAAACCCCGGAGAGCGACGGCCTAGCCTACCTGATCCACGAGACCGGCCGGGCCTGCTACTTCAACCAGATCTTCCCCGAGGCCCGCACGCTGTGCCAGCGTGCCCTGGACCTGGGCCGCCGGCTGGCGCTGGTGGAGGTGCAGGCCGAGGCCCTGGCCACCCTCGGCATCCTGCCCGGCGAGGGGCCGGACGCGCACTTCCGCTACCTGACCGAATCGGTGGCGCTGGCGGAGGCGGCCGACCTGCCGGCCACGGCCAGCCGCGGCCTGAACAACCTGGCCAACGCGGCGCGCGAGCTGGGCCGGCCGGCCCAGGAGATCCTCGACCTGCTCCAGCGCGCCCGCGAACACAACCGCCGCATCGGGCATGTGGCGGACGAGTTGAAGTTCGTGTGCAGCCTGGCACTGACCCGCGCCCAGGTGGGTGACCTGGCCGGCGCCGCGGCCCTGCGGCGCGAGAGTCAGGACCTGGCGGCCCAGCTGCCGCCCAGCGAGGGCACGCTCGCCTTGTTCGAGCTGGCGGACACCTTCATGCGCTTCGTAACCGGCGAATTCGAGGCGGCGCTGAGCTTGGCCGAGGCCGGCGAGGCGCGGGCGCGCGCTCAGGAGCAGCGCGACATGATCGACGAATACGCCACGCTGCGGGCGCGCATCTACAACTTTCAGGGCGATCTGCCGGCGGCCGAGGCGGCCGCGCGGACGGCGCTGGCCGCCGTCGGCGGCGGTGAGCGCTCCGTGGGCGGTTATGGGGTGCTGGCCCTGCTCCTGGCCGAGCAGGGGCGGCGGGCTGAGGCGCGGGCGGCCCTGGACCAGGCGCGCCAGGAGCGCGGCCCGACGCCCAACCAGATTTTCGAAAGCCTGTTGGCGACGGCCGAGGCGGCGCTGGCGGACACCGCCGGCCAGGCGGAGGCGGGCTGGGGCCAGGTCGAGGCGGCCCTGGCCGAGTTGGAGCAGGCCGGCTGGCGCTGGTCCTACGCCGTCCTGCTGCTGGAGGCCGCCGAGGTGGAGGCGCATAGCCCGCTGCGCGATCCGGAACGCATCCGGCGGCGGCTGCGCCAGGCGCGGTCCCGGATGGAGGCGCTCGGCCTGCCGCGTTACGTGGCGCTGGTGGATCAGCGGCTCCGGGCGCTGGAACCCGGTTAATCAGAAACGCCCGCCGGAAGACCGGCGGGCGTATGCGGCAGAAACAGACCGATTGACTGGGCCGGCCTAGATGGCGGCCAGGCGCATCGCGCCGTTGGGGCCGGCCACGCGCCGGATCACGTCCACCAGTTCGTCCAGCGCCTGATGTTTGGAAACAAAGGCCACCGCCCCAGCCTGCCGGGCGCGGTCCTGCACGGTGGTGTCGTCGTGCATGCTCAGGATCACCACCGCGCTCTGCGGGGCCACATCCTGCAGGGCGGCCGTGGCCGCAATCCCGTCCATGGCCGGCATATCGATGTCCATCAGCACCACGTCCGGCTGGAGCGAGGAGACCAGGCTGAGCGCGGCCTCGCCGCTCTCCGCCTCGCCGATGACGCTCATATCCGGCTCGATGCCCAGCCAACTGCTCACTGCCTGGCGCATGACAGATTGATCATCCACCAATACGACTTTTATCATCACTTGCGACTCCACCCGGTTGAGTTATCCCAACGTTCAGGGTATGCGCTGAGTGTACCGATTCCCACCCGGGCCGGAAATCCCGCTGTAGGACTATTTCCGGTTGGGAGGGCGGCCGCCCAGTAGGAAAGGATTCCTATGCGCGTCATCTTTAGCCCCCGGCATCGCCTGCACGCCACGGAAACCGTGACGATCCACGGCGAGGCCTACGCCGAGACGCCGCCGCGCGCCGAACGCCTGTTAGCCGCGGCCCAGGCCGCCGGCCTGGGGCCAGTGACGGAGCCGGCCGATCACGGCCTGGGGCCGATCCTGGCCGTCCACCCGGCTGACTACGTGGCCTTCCTGCGCGATGGGTACCCGGCCGGCCTGCCTTTCCGCCACGCAGGCCCGCTTGTGATGGCGGACACATTCCACACCCGGCATGCCCGCCGCCGGCCGCGCCATCCCTGGTCCCAGCAGGGCTACTACAGCTTCGACATCCAGGCCCCGCTCCTGGCCGGCACCTGGGAGGCCGCCTACTGGAGCGCCCAGTGCGCGCTGACCGCCGCGGACGCGGTGCGGGCCGGCGCCGCGTCCGCCTACGCCCTCTGCCGGCCGCCCGGCCACCATGCCCTGGCTGACCAGGCCGGCGGCTTCTGCTACCTCAACAACGCCGCCCTGGCGGCCCGCCATCTCCAGGCCGGGGCGGCGGCGGCGCGGGTGGCGATCCTGGATGTGGATTACCACCACGGCAACGGCACCCAGGAGATCTTTTACACCGATCCGAGCGTGCTGTACGTCTCCCTGCATGGTGATCCCGACGAGGAGTATCCGTTCTGGTGGGGCGGCGCGGACGAGCAGGGCGCGGGGGCCGGCCAGGGGTACAACCTGAATCTGCCGCTGCCCAAGGGCACGGACGACGCCCGGTACCTGGCCGCGCTGGACCGGGCCCTGGCCGCCATCGCCGCCTTCCAGCCGGCCTGGCTGGTGCTGTCGCTCGGGCTGGACATCGGCGCCGGGGATCCCTCGGCGCTGGGCGGCGGGTTCGCGGTGACGGCCGCCGGCTTTGGCCAGATCGGCCAGCGCATCGCGGGGCTGGGCCGGCCCACCGTCATCGTCCAGGAGGGCGGCTACCGCCTGGAAACGCTGGGCGAGAATGCGGCGGCGGTGCTGCGGGCCTTCACGGGCTGAGGGGCGGCGCAAAAAAGAGCCGGGCCTGACGGCCCGGCTTGGCTTTAGCGCTTGGGGGACGTGCGCGCCCGCCCCGCTTTCGAGAGCGCCATGCGCTTGTCGCGGGTGAGGGACTTGATGAACTCCGTCCGCCGGAAACGCAGCGCCGACCAGTCCGCGTCGATGGCCACCTGGCGCACCGGCTCAAAGCCGGCCCGGCCCAGCGCCGCCCAACCGGTATCCCGGTTGAACTCGCAACTATAGCGTTTGGACGTGCCCTTGGGGTAGGCGAACCAGATCACGGCGTCGCCCGGCGCCTGGCGGGCCACCAGCTTGGCGAAGGCATCCACCTCGGCCTGGCGGGTGCCGAAGGCCAGCGCGAAGGTGATGGTCTTCACCTCCCCGGCGGCGCGCGCCACGCGCACCCCGCGCAGCGCGGCCAGCTCCGGCTCAAAGCTGGCCGGCGCGTTGAGCACCAGGATTTCGGCCTGGTCCTTGAGGTTCAGTTTCGGGAAGACGCCGGCCATGCGGGCCGCGCTACGGGCGGGGGCCCGGCCCCAGCAGGCCGGCCAGGCACTCGCGCGCCTCGTCGTCCACCAGCGCCAGGACTTCGTCGCCCTGCTCCAGGGAGGTGGTGCCGCGCGGCAGGACCAGATCGCCGGAGCGGATGATGCCCGAGATCACGCAGTGCCCCTTGAGCGGCAGGTCCTTGATGGCCAGGCCGATCGCTTTGGCGCCGGGCGCAATCTTCTCCTCCACCAACGAGTACTTGCCGCGCCGCAGCTTGAGCATCGTCATCATATCGCCGATCGACATCTCTTCTTCGATCAGCTTGGCCATGACGTCGGCCTGGTTGAGGGCCACGTCCACGCCGAAGTCCGGGGTGAACAGCCAGGCGTTGCGCGGGTTATTCACCCGGCCGATGATGCGCCGCACGTTGAACTGGAAGCGCGCCAGAGCCGCGATGACCAGGTTGTCGGCGTCGTCCGGCGTGACGGCGGCCAGCACCGTCGCCTGGCGCGCGCCGGCCGCCTCCAGGGCATGGGGGTCGGTCGGGTCGCCCTCGAAGATGACCTCGGTGGGCAGCTCGCGATGCAGGCCGGCCAGAGTCTCCGGCCGGTTCTCCACCAGGCGCACCTGGTGGCCTTGAGACATCAGCAGTTCCGCCAGGTGGGAGCCGGTGCGGCCCCCGCCGGCAATAATCACCAACATAGGCTGTTAGGCTCCATTCTCTTCGTGCAGGCGCTCGCGCAGCTGGCGGACCGCCGCCGGGACGGCGCTGACGTGCAGCAGGTCGTCGGTTTGCAGGCGGGTGGCGGTGGTGGGGATCAGGCCGTGGCCGGCCCGCGCCAGCGCCACCGGCACCGCGCCCTCGGCCGGCAGCAGGTCGCCCACCGTCTTGCCGGACCACTCGGACGGCACGATGATCTCGTACATCTCCACCTCGCCGCTGCCGACGGTGTGCAGGCTGCGCATGCCGGGATGCAGGATAACCTCCTCGATGCGCTGGGCGGCCCAGGAGGACGAGGCGATGGTCAGCAGGCCGAGCTTTTCATAGACCGGGGTGCGCAGCGGATTGTAGACGCGCGCCACCACGTGCTTGAGCCGGAAGATGTCCTGGGCCATGCGCGCCACCACAATGTTGACGCTGTCCGAGGACGTGACCGCCGCCAGGGCATGCGCGGAGTCGATGCCGGCCCGCTTCAGGGCTTCGCGGTCCATGCCGTCCCCCTGGACGGTGCGCCCCTGGAAATCCGCCCCGAGCCGCTCAAACGAGCGCGGGCTGGAGTCCATGACGGTCACACGGTGCTTGTTGTGCCAGAGCGAGAGCGCCAGTTCAGCGCCCACCCGCCCGCAGCCGACGATGATGATGTGATGGTGAGCAAACGCAGTCATGGCAGGCTAATCACCTTCGATGTGATAAGGGACTTCGGTGATGACGATATTGCGCAGACCGAGCAGGCCGATCTGCAGGATCACGGCCGTCTGCATGTGCAGCAGGTTGTGCCACGGGCGTTCCGGCACGAACTGCGGCACCACCACGGTCAGCACCTCGCCCGGCTGGCGCTGTTTGGCCACCTGGCGGATGTAACCCAGCATCGGCTCCAGCAGGGCGCGGTAGGGCGAGGGGACAATCACCAGCCGGACGCCGTCCCCCCACTGCTCCCACTTGGCGCGCACCTTGGCCTCCGCCTCCGGGTCGAGCGCGATGTGCACGGCCGTCACGTCCGGCGAGAGCGCCCGCGCGTAGTGCAGGGCGTGCAGGGCGCCGCGATGCACGCTGCTCACCGGCACCAGCACGCGGTGCCGGCGGATGCGGGTGGGCATGCCAAAGGAGTCCAGCGACAGGCGGGCGGCCACCCGCCGGTAGTGGCTGTGAATGCCAAAGAACATGGCCACCAGCACCGGGATGATGATGACCACGATCCAGGCCCCGGACGTGAACTTGGTCACGGCGAAGATCAGCATGACCACCAACGTGCACAGCGCCCCGAAACCGTTGATGACCATCTTGAGCCGCCAGCGCGGGTCGTGGTGCAGGGTGGAGCTCAGCTGTTTGACGGTTTCGCCGGGCTGCAGGCGGCGCGAGCGCCACCAGCGGATGGCCATGCCGGCCTGGGACAGCGTGAAGGACAAGAACACCCCGATGGCGTAGAGCGGGATCAGGGCCGTGGTCTCGGCCCGGAAGATGACGATCAGGAGCGAGGCCACGCCGGCCAAGCCGACAATGCCATAGGTGAAGACCAGCCGGCTGCCGCGGAAGGTCAGCTGGCGCGGCAGGAAGCCGTCGCTGGCGATCATGGCCGCCAGCAGCGGGAAGCCGTTGTAGGCGGTGTTGGCGGCCATGATCAGGATCAGGGTGGTGCCGCCCAGCAGGACCAGGTAGAGCGGGTTCTCGACGCCGTAGATAGTCCGGCCGATCTGCGAGAAGATTGTCTCGACGTGCGACGGCACCGCGTGGGTGGCCTGCGCCAGAAACGTGACGCTGAAGAACAGGGCCGAGAGGATGGTGCTCATCAAGATCAGGGTGATGCCGGCGTTGCGGCTGCGCGGCTCCTTGAAGGCCGTCACGCCGTTGCTGATCGCCTCCACCCCGGTCAGGGCCACCGCGCCGCTGGAGAAGGCCCGCAGTACCAGGAAGGCGCTCAGCGCCTGAACCACCTCGGTGTGCATGGGCTCCACCCCGGTCACGGTGCCAAGCGTGCCGGTGAAATAGCGGAAAAAGCCCAGGCCGATGGTCAGGAACGTGATCCCCAGGAAGAAATAGGTGGGGATGGCAAAGGCGTTGCCCGACTCTTTGACGCCGCGCAGGTTGACCACGGTCATGAAGGCCACCAGCGCCAGGGCGATCACCACCCGCCACTCGTACAGCGCCGGAAAAGCCGAGGTGATCTGGGCCACGCCCGACGAGATCGAGACGGCCACGGTCAGGATGTAATCGGTGAGCAGGGCCGCGCCGGCTATCTGGGCGGCGTTTTCGCCCAGGTTGTCGCGCGAGACGATGTAGGCCCCGCCGCCGTTCGGATAGGCGTGGATGGTCTGCTCGTAGGAAATGGTGACGATGGCCAGCAGCAGGGCAATGGCGATGGCGATCGGGATCGAGTAGCTCAACGCCACGGCGCCGGCCAGGCCGAGCACGATCAGGATTTCGTCGGTGGCGTAGGCCGAGGACGAGATGGCGTCGGAGGAGAAGATGGCCAGACCGACTTTCTTGCTGATGGTCTGGTGCTCGGCTTCCGCTGTGGCGAGCGGCTTGCCGATCAGCCATTGCTGCCAGGAGCGGCGCGGTGCGGCTTCAGGGGTTTCGACGGTGACTGTGTTCATGGCCTTGCGCCGGCCCTCCGCCGGCCGAATACAAAGCCCGCCGGCACAGTGACCTCTCCGTCTCTGTGGGCGGGCGCCGGGATGCTACCCCTATTCGGGCGCGGCTGTCAAGATGGGCAGGCTGTCGGCTGGCTGACAACCACCGGCCTACAGGCGGGCCGCCAGGCCCACCACGGCCTGGGGGAGCGGCGCCTGCGGCTGGCTCAAGATCAGCGGCAGCCCTTGGGCCAGCGCCGGCCCTTGCGCCCGATCAAATGGCAGCACGGCGTCCAGCGGGCGCCCGAGCGCTTTCTCAAC
>JAEURL010000287.1 GCA_016789165.1 Anaerolineales bacterium
GCAGGCCGGCCGTGAACACCAGCACGTCGTCGCCGGCCGCGAAGCCGTTCAGCTCCACAAAGGGCCGGAAAGCCTCGATCCGGCACTCCAGGGCCGCCCAGCCGGGCTGGCCGTCCAGCCGCCGGCGGTGCTCCTCCACCAGCCGGCCGGTGGGCAGGCCGGTGAGCGGGTCCAGCAGGTTGTCGCGGGCGGAGCGGGTCAGGGCGGCCAGCACCCGCAGGCGCAGCTCCTCCAGGTCGTACGGCTTCACCACGTAGTCGTGGGCGCCCATGCTCAGGCCGGCGATGCGGTCGTTCTTGTCGGCGCGTTCGGTCAGGAAGATCACGGGCACGTGGGCGGTGCGCGGCGTGTCGCGCAGGGCGCGGAAGACCGTGAAGCCGTCCATCTCCGGCAGGTTGACGTCCAGGATCACCAGGTCGTAGTTGCCCTGGCGGGCCAGCTGCAGGCCGGCCGGGCCGCGCACGGCCACGTCCACGGTGAAGTCATGGGCCGTGAAATAGGTCTTCAGGAGGTGGGAGTTGTCCGCGTCGTCCTCCACCACCAGCAGCCGGCGCGTGGGGCTGGGCCGCGCGCTCATGCCGCCCCCTGGGCCGCGCGGATGGCGGCCACGCGCTGCACTTGCTCGGCGCTGACCGGTTTCTCAAAGGAGCGAAAGCCGCCCAGCCGGAAGCCGTGCCGGCCGGCGACGGCGGCGATAGTGTCCACCTGCGTCACAGTCAGCTCCTTGCCCAGCGTGAAACTTTCCCGGCGGCCGTCCAGCACCAGGGCCATCGTCTCCGCCATGCAGGCGTAGGCCATGCCGGGCGGAAACCCGAAGTTGAAATGGAAATCCACGGCGCCGGGCACGGCCACCATGCCGCCGTCGATTACCAGGACGTCGTCGCGGACGGCGGCCACCCGGGCCGAGACGTCGCGCGGACGGGCCACGTCGCAGACCACGGCCCCCGGCTTGAGGTGCTCCGGCTCGATGACGGCCTCCACGGCGCTGGTCACGGTCAAGATCAGGTCGGCCTGCGCCAGACCGGCCATATCGGTCCCGACGTGGACCTCCGCCGGCGCGTGCGCCGTGATCCGGTCACGCAGGGCCTCCAGGGCCGCCGTGCGGCCCGGCCGGCCGATCAGCCACAGCCGGCGCACGTCCCGGGCGATCAGCTCGGCCGCCACCGCCCCAATGGCGCCCGTGGCGCCGACCACGGCGGCGGTGGCCGTCGCCAGCGGCAGGCCCAGCTGGCGGGCCGCCTCGCGGACGGCCTCGACCGCCACCGCCACCGTGTAGGAATCGCCGGTGGTGACCGGGATGGACAAGCGCTGCGCGATGGTCACTCCGGCGTCCCCGACCACGGACGTGAAGGCGCCCAGGCCGAGCAGCTGCGCGCCCAGCTTTTCGGCCAGGCGCCCGGTTTGGACGATTTTACGATACACGACCGGCGCCGGCAATTCGAGCATGCGCTGGGGCGTGTAGGGGCAGGCCACAAACCAGCCCTTGATCTCCCGGCCGGTGGCCGCCGAGCGCACGCCCGTGATTTCGGAGATGTAGACGGGCGGGAAGAAGGTGCTGAAGAAATTGATCTGCCCGACCGTCAGGTATTTGCCCAGCCGCGGAAACTTGCGGCTGACGTCCCGCTTCGGGTCGATCGGGTGGATGATGAAGGCGAAGGTGTCCATGATCAGTGATGACTGATCACCGCCTCACCACGTCTCCGCCACCTGATCGCCCTTGCGCGGATACAGCCGCTGGTGCAGGTGGGCCAGGCGCGTGGCGAGGTGGTCGCTGTCCTCGTAGGCCACGTTCCGGTCCACCACCCGGCGCTCCTTGGACGCAAACAGGATCACGTCCGATTCCACGGTGCGGGCCGGGTAGACCACCAGCCCGGAACCGAGCCGGCAGTTGTGGCCGACGCAGCCGCCCAGCACGGGGGCATTGGCCTCGGCCAGCTCGCCCAGGCCGTTCATCGCCCGCAGGGGGGCCGGCAGCAGGTTGTAATCGGTGAAGGTGCTGCCCGCGCCGATGAAGGTCCGCCGGCCGATGACGCACATCTGCAGGCAGGTGTTCTGGGCCACGATCGAGTGTTCCATGACCGTGGTCAAGAACAGGGCGGCCCGGAAGGGCAGGAAGACGCCGTCGCCGACGGTGGACGTCATCAGCTGGCAGCCGTTGGAGATGTTGACGTTGTCGCCGATAGTGCAGTTGTCGATGACGACGCCGGCGCCGATGCTGACGTTGTCGCCGATGGTGGCCGGCCCGGTGATGACGGCCGACGGGTCGATGACGCAGTTCTTGCCGATCTTGACCACCGCGGAGCAGCGCAGCACCTGGGTGCCCTCCAGCAGGGCCTGGCCCAGGATGCCCAGGTTGTAGAGCGGATCCCGGTTGGCGCGCTCCAGGAAGCGCTGCGCGCGCCCGAACAGGCCGTAGACCTGGTCGGCGATGAAGATGTGCACCCAGGCGTCGATGGCGATCAGGCCGCGCAGGGGCACCTGGTAGACCAGGTCGCCCTTCTCGTTGGACATGTAGGTGGGGACGCGGTAGAAGCCGATCTCGCGCGTCTTGAAGTCCACCACCACCGGGTCGGTGCGCAGGTCCGGGTCGAAGCCCTGCGGGTAATACCACAGGTCGGCCAGGTACAACTCGCCCTCGCGGGTGTAACTGTTGGCCAGGGGCAGGGCGTGGGTGGTGAAGGTTTTATTGCCCTTGGTGAAGGCGGCCCGCGCCGGCCGGCCGAGCTTGCGGGCCAGGCCGATGAATTCGTCGATGTAGCCCTGGTCGAAGAACAGGTTGTCGCGGTAGACGATACTTTCGCCGGTCAGGCCGCGGGGGATGTCGTAGAAGTTGGCGCGCTCCAGCTCCTGGTCGACGTAGCCGGCCAGGGTATCGCGCTGATGCAGCCAGAGCGGTTTGTTCTGGATGCGCAGGTCGCGGGCTTCTTCGTTGAATGGGTGGACGTGCCGTTCGTCGCGGAGGATGATCTTGCGCATGGGCGAGGTCAATCCATGATAGCCATGTTCTTGCCGGCTATCCTACCATAAGGACAGCCCGCCCAGGCGGCTGCGCCGCAGGGGAGGTTAGGTTTTGGGTAGGAGAGGCTAATCCATCGGCTTCTTGTCGATGATAAACGTGCAGACCTCGTCGCCGGCCGCGTGGCAGGTGGTCTCGGTGACGTCGAAGTGCTTGCCGCCGCTCACCCAGTACAGGGCTTCCTGCAGGATGCCCACGGCCAGGTGGCAGCAGGGGGCCTCGCTCTGCCGCTGCCAGCACATCGGACAGCGCACGTTTTGCCAGACGATGCGGTCCTCCTCGTCGGAGATGCGCACCACCTGGTCGCTGAAGCGGTTGAAGGTGTCGGCGAAGACGTCGGCGCCGACCTTGAGCTTCATGTTCAGGGGCAGGAGCCGGAAGGCCAGGTCCGCGATGCCCAGGACCGGCCCAAACTCCTTGATGCCGTATTTGAAGGCCGCCCGGCCGGCCCGCAGGGCCAGGCCACGGCCGCCGCGCGGGCCGTACATGTCGTCCAGCGCCCGCATCAGGCCGCTCAGCTCGCGGAAGTTCACCTGGCGGTCGAAGTTGCTGGGCGGGTAGTTGTTCACCAGGTGGCGCAGACGCGACAAGTTGAGGACGGCGTTGACGCCGTTGCGGCCCATCACTTCCTCCATTGCCAGGAGGACGATGCGCGTCATCTTGTTTGGATAGAAATACTCTGGTTCCGCCGCCGGGTTAGGCAGGGTCATGCTGGGTGCTTTCGAGGAAGGCTTGGACGTATCGCAGGTAAAGCTCCGGCTCGTCCAGCATGGGGAAGTGGCCCGAGCCGGGCATGGTCTCGATCTGGGCGTGCTGGACGCCGGACTGCAGGGCCGTGGACTGGCGCGGGCTGACGATGACGTCGCGCAGGCCGTAGACGCCCGTCACCGGCAGGCGCACGTCCCGCAGCTGCGGGCGCAGGTCGGTGTGGGCCAGCGAGCCGATGCTGCTGAAGAAGGATTCGACCGTGGTCTGGGACAGGTCGCGCTCGATCATGGGGTACCAGCGCGCGGGGTGGCGCGTGATCAACGGCGCCACCAGCCGGATGGCCGGCATCAGCAGGCCCGGCAGCCGGCGCACCAGCGAGCCGATCCACGGCACGCCGGCCAGCCGCAGGAAGATCGAGAGCGAGGAGCCGACGATCGGCGAGCCGACCACGCACACCTGGCGCACCCGCCCCGGGTAGCGGATGGCCGTCCCCAGCGCCGTGGTGCCGCCCATGGAGTGGCCGACGATAGGCGCCGTCTCAATCCCCAGGGCGTCCATAAACTGCCGGACCAGCTCCATGAAGTCGGAGACGGCGTAGGAATCGCGCTTTTTGCCGGATTCGCCAAAGCCCCAGAAATCCAGGGCGTAGCAGCGGTAGCGGCCGCCCAGCGCCTCCATTGTCGGCTGCCACAGGCCCCACGAGCCCAGCCAGCCGTGCAGGAGGATGACGGGCGAGCCGTGTCCGTAGGACTCGAAGTGGACGATGCCCTGCTCGGTGACGATGGAGCTCACGGCGAAGTTGCGCGCCAGGCGCGCTGGCCCGCCCGCCGGGGGGCGGGCGGCTAGGATTTCTCCATCTCGGCCAGGATGGAGTAGAGGAGTTCCAACAGAACAGACTTGACCTTCTCGCGGTCGGTGGCCACACACGGCAGGAGCTTGATGGCCGGGTCCAGCCGCAGCGCGATGCGCAAATCGTCCAGTTCCCAGGCCTCCGGGTGGTCCTGCTTGTTGGCGGCCACCACGTACGGGGTGGGGGCGTAGGCGCGGAAGGTCTCCAGGATGCTCTTGGCTTCGCGGAAGGTCTCGGGCCGGGTGCTGTCCACCATCACCACAAAGCCGAGCATGCCCTCGGACAGGATCTCCCACATGAAATCGAAGCGCTTCTGGCCGGGCGTGCCGAACAGGTACAGGATCAATTCGTCGTCCACCGTGATCCGGCCGAAGTCCATGGCCACGGTGGTGTTGTCCTTGACCTTTTCGGCGTCCGACGAGATTTTGCGCTCGGTCGAGACGACGTCGATCTCGCTGATCGCTTGGATGAACTGGGTCTTGCCGGAATTGAAAGGCCCGGTGACAACCATCTTGACTGCTTGCATCGGCTTCTTTCTCCGGCTTACAGCGAGCGGATGCGCGCGATGAGTTTGGTAACGACGCTGACCTGCTGCTTGGGGTCAGGCGGCGGCACGGGTCGGGCACCAGGCCGCGCCGCGGCCGGCCGCGGGGGCGGCGCGCCCTCCGGCCGCACAATCTCCACCAGGCCGGCTTGCAGCAGGCCGTAGACGATGCGGCGGATCTCCAGATCGCTCAGGCTGGTGGCCCGGGCGATGGCACGCATGGAGTTGGTGGGCTTGATGTAGGAGACGACCTTCCACTCTTCCACGCTCAAGCTCATGTTGCGGATATTGGCGGTGGGCCGGTCCGTGAATTTCAGGGCCATGTCCAGGTTGGGCAGCTCCTCGGCCAGGTGCGCCCACTCCTGCATGCGCCGTGAGCCTTCGATGATGACGTTCTCCAGCTCAATCGGGACCGTGATTTTGTCGTCGCCGGGCATGATGGCCGGCTCGAAGCGGAACAGCCCCTCCACCCAGGTGAACAGGCGGTAGACCACCTCCAGCATGTGGCTGCGCAGGCTGTTGATGATGTCGCCCTGGTTGACATAGCCGGCGTTGATCAACAGCAGCCCGAGCTCCTTGTCGCTGGCGGTGGCGGCGCGGGCCCGCAGGGCTTTGACCTGCTCGTCCGTCAGCCGGCCGCTCTTGCGCAGGATGGCGGCCAGGTTGCCGTCCTCGTGCCCCATGGCGGCATAAATCAGCTTGCCGTTACGGAACGACATCTGAGCACCCTGGCCGGGCCCATCAATAATGAGCGTCCCGGTCTTCTTCGCCAGGTTGATCAGGTTCAGCAGGTTGGTTGTGGAAAAGTCGCGCAGGTTGCCTTTGAGTGGCATCCGGTCCTCAGCGGCTTGGCGGCGAGACGTACGGCCGGAGATTATACAGTCAAGGAAAGTCAGCGTCAAACAAAGCCCGCAAAATCGCGCCGCGGCCGGCCGCTATGATAGAATCACCCGCCGTTCCGGGCGTACCATCCAGGGGCCGCCGGACGGGAGGACCTCGACTATGACGCGTCAAACACGCTGGCTGCGCACGTTGATCGGCCTGGGCCTGGCCGGCCTGCTGGGGGCCTGCGGCGGCCCGGCGGCCGCCCCCACCTTGCCGCCGCCGGCCGTCAGCACCGCGGGCAGCCCGGCGGCGCCGCTGGCCACGCGCACACTGCCGGCGCCCGGCGTGACCACGCTCGCGCCGGCCAACCCGACCGAGGTGCCGGCCACCGCCGCGCCCACGGCCGTGCCCGTCTACGGCCCGGAGACTTATCCGGAAGGCGTCAACCCGCTCACCGGCCTGGCCGTTGAACCGGCCCTGTTGAACCGCATTCCGGTGGCCGTGAAGATCACCAACTTCCCGCTCAGCGCGCGGCCGCAATGGGGCCTGTCGCTGGCGGACGTGGTGTTCGAGCACCTGGCCGAGGCCGGCCTGACGCGCTTCACGGCCGTCTACCTGGGCAACGACGCCGCCAAGGTCGGCTCGATCCGGTCGGCCCGCTTCATTGACGCCGAGCTGGCGCCCATGTTCCAGGCCGTGCTGGTCACTTCCGGCTCCAGCTTCGGCACCATGGACAAGCTGCGCCGCACCGAGTGGTTCCTGGGCGCCAGCCTCTGGCGCCTGGTCTCCGAAGAGAGCGCCTACAACTGCCCGCCGCTGTGCCGCGAGACCCCGGACGATACCAACACGCTCTTCGCCAGCACGGAGGCCGTGCGGCAGGTGCTGGCCACCAAGACCACGCAGGGCACCGGCCGGGCCGACCTGCGCGGCCTGGCCTTCACGGCCACGGCGCCGGCCGGCCAGCCGGTGACCGAGCTCTACCTCCGCTTCTCGGCCGCCGCCCAGGTCTCCTGGCGTTACAACGCGGCCAGCGGCCGCTACACGCGCTGGCAGGAGAAGGACGCCGGCGGCGAGCTGATCACCCACCTGGACGCCCTGACCAACGTGCCCATCACGGCCGCCAACCTGGTGCTGCTGCAGGCCAACCACGTCAACAATTACGTGCCGGAGGACTTCCGCGACGGCGGCAACTGCGGCGTGGAGATCCAGCTCTGGACCAGCGGGCCGGCGCGCGTCTTCCGCGACGGCGTGGTGGTGGAGGGGCGCTGGGTGCGCGATCAGACGACGGGCATGCGCCTGCAGCTGGTGGACGCGGCCGGCCAGGTCATCGCCCTCAAGCCCGGCAACACCTGGTTCGACGTCGTCGGCCTGAACGCCGCCACCGCCCTCAATGGGCCGCTCTTCTCGGTGACCAACAAGGTGCCGGACACCAAGACCGGCTGTCCGGTGCCGCCGACCGAAACCCCGGACCCCTTGGCCGTGCCGACGCCGACGCCTTAAGCGCCGAATCGCGCAGGGGCAGAGGTATAATCGACAGGCGAAGCCCGAGGACGAGCGTTTCAACGTGCGTATCTTAATCACCGGTGCCGGCGGCTTTGCCGGCAGCCATCTGGCGGAATATCTGCGCGCCCAGCCGGCCGCGGACGTCTGGGGCGTGGACCGCGGCGGCACGCGCGAAGCCGACTATCTGCCGCCGCAGCACGCGCTGGTGGCGGACCTGCGCGACCCGGCGGAAACGCGGGCCGTTATCCGCACCGTGCAGCCCGAGCGCATCTTCCACCTGGCCGGCCAAGCCTTCGTGGGCGACAGCTGGGCCGACCCGTGGGCCACCCTGGAGACCAACCTGCGGGCGCAGGTGAACCTGTGCGAGGCGGTGCTGGCGGAAGGCCTGCGCCCGCGCATCCTGGCCCTGGGCTCGATGGAGGAATACGGGCGGGTGGCGGCCGCGGACCTGCCGATCCGCGAGACGCAGCCGCTGCGCCCGGACAGCCCGTACGGCGTCAGCAAGGTTGGCCAGGACCTGCTCGGCCTGCAGTATTTTCTAAGCCGCGGCCTGCCGGTGGTGCGCGTGCGGCCCTTCAATCACATCGGCCCGCGCCAGAACCCCAAGTTCGTGGCGCCGGCCTTCGCGTCGCAGATCGCGGCCATCGAGGCCGGCCGGCAGCCGCCCGTGCTGCGGGTGGGCAACCTGAGCGCGCGCCGCGATTTCACCGACGTGCGCGACATGGTGCGCGCCTACGGGCTGGCCCTGGAACACGGGGAGCCCGGCGAAGTCTACAACCTGGGCAGCGGCCGCTCGCGCAGCATCCAGGAATTGCTGGACGTGCTGCTCGGCCTGGCCGCCTGTCCGATTACGGTGGAAGTGGACCAGGCCCGGCTGCGCCCCTCCGACCTGCCGGACGTCGTCTGTGACGGGACGGCCTTCCGGGCGCGCACCGGCTGGGAGCCGCGCCTCCCGTTTGAGCAGAGCCTGCGCGACCTGCTCGATTATGAGCGCAGCAGACTGGCGGCGATGGGGGAGGGCGGGCCAGGGACGAACGCCGGCCGTGGCTAACCCCGCTCGCGCCCCGCGTCTTTCACCGACTGCCCCAAAGGAGGCACCGTGCCGACCGCTTTGATCACCGGCATCACGGGCCAGGATGGGTCTTACCTGGCTGAGTTTCTGCTGGAGAAGGGCTATCGCGTCGTGGGGATGGTCCGGCGCACCAGCATCATCAACCTGGACCGGCTCGAGCCGATCCAGGACCGCGTTACCCTGGTCCAGGGCGATCTGCTGGATGAGGCGTCGCTGATCGGCTTGCTGCGCGAATTCGAGCCGGACGAGGTCTACAACCTGGCGGCGATGTCGTTCGTGCCCACCTCCTGGCAGCAGCCAGTGCTGACCGGCGAGGCCACCGCGCTGGGCGTGACGCGCCTGCTGGGCGCTATCCGGGCCGTCAACCCGCGCACGCGCTTCTATCAGGCCAGCTCGAGCGAGATGTTCGGCAAGGTCCAGGCCGTGCCGCAGACCGAGCAGACTCCGTTCTACCCGCGCAGCCCGTACGGCGTGGCCAAGCTCTACGGCCACTGGATCACGGTCAACTACCGCGAAAGCTACGGGCTGCGGGCCACCTCCGGCATCCTGTTCAACCACGGCTCCCCGCGCCGCGGCCTGGAATTCGTGGAGCGCAAGATCGCGCAGGGCGTGGCCGCCATCCAGCTGGGCCTGCGCCGGGAGCTGCGCCTGGGCAACCTGGAGGCGCGGCGCGACCTGGGTTTCGCCGGCGATTACGTGCGCGCCATGTGGCTGATGATGCAGCACGAGCCGGCCGACGATTTCGTCATCGCCACCGGCGAGACGCACAGCATCCGCGAGATGTGCGAAGTGGCCTTCAGCCACGTGGGCCTGGACTACCAGAAGTACGTGGTGCAGGACCAGCGCTTCTTCCGGCCGGCCGAGGTGGACCTGCTGGTCGGCAGCCCGGAGAAGGCCGGCCGGGTGCTGGGCTGGGAGCCGACCGTCTCCTTCAAACAGCTGATCCACATGATGGTGGACGCCGACCTGGCCCGCCTGCGGGCCGGCCAGAAGCTGCCGGATCTGGTTGAGATCACGACGGTGCGGCACTGAGGGCCGCCGGCCGACGACCGCCGGACCCGTCCGCCGTCCTTTGTCTTTGCGGAGACGCCAATGCTTGAAGAACCCACGATTAAGTTCGGCACCGACGGCTGGCGCGGCGTAATCGCGGAGGACTACACCTTCGCCAACGTCCGGCGCTGCACCCAGGGCTTTGCGCTCTACCTGCTGCAGAAAGGCTGGGCCGGCCGGGACGTCGTCGTCGGCCATGACAAGCGCTTCGCGTCCGAGCATTTCGCGGCCGCGGCGGCCGAGGTGCTGGCCGCCAACGGGCTGAAGGTCTGGCTGACCGACGGCCCGACGCCCACCCCCGTCATCGCCTACGCGGTGGTGGACAAGCAGGCGGTCGGCGCCATCAACATCACGGCCTCCCACAACCCGCCGGGCGACAACGGCTTCAAAGTGCGCGACCCGCACGGCGGCGCCATCGACCCGGAGGGCCTGAAGCAGATCGAGGCCCTGATCCCGGGCAGCGAGGGCGTCCGGACCATGCGCCTGGCCGCGGCCGAGGCCCAGGGCCTGGTGCGCAAATTTGACGCCGCGCCGGCGTACATCGAAAACCTGAAGCAGCTGGTGGACGTGGAGGCGATCAAGGCGGCCGGCTTCAAGGTGCTGGTGGACGCCATGTGGGGCAACGGCGGCGGCTGGTTCCCGAGCCTGCTGGCCGGCGGGCGGACCGTGGTGGAGGAGATCCACGCCACGCGCAACCCGTCCTTCCCGGAGATGCGCCGGCCGGAGCCGATCCAGCCCAACGTGGACGTGGGCCTGCGCACCACCGTGGAGCGGGGGGCCGACGTGCTGCTGATCACGGACGGCGATGCCGACCGGATGGGCATCGGCGACGAGAACGGCCGCTTCCTCAACCAGCTGCAGGTCTTCCCGCTGCTGGCCCTCTACCTGCTGGAGATTCGCGGCCAGCGCGGGCCGATCGTCAAGACACTCAGCGCCGGCGCAATGCTGGAGAAGCTGGGCCAGCTGTATGGCGTGCCCGTGCACGAGACCGGCGTGGGCTTCAAGTACGTGGCCCCCAAGATGGTCGAAACCGACGCCATGATCGGGGGCGAGGAGAGCGGCGGCTACGCTTTCCGCGGCAACGTCCCGGAGCGCGACGGCATCCTGGGCAATTTGATGTTCCTGGACTTCATGGTCAAGACCGGCCAGAAGCCCTCCCAGCTGCTGGAGCGCCTGCACGCCAAGGTCGGCGCGCACTTCTATGACCGGGTGGATACGCTCTTCCCCACCGAGCAGCGCGAGAGCGTCCGGCAGAAGGTGGCCGCCTTCCGGCCGGGCGGCGTCATCGGCGGCTATACCGTGGAGCGCATCGACACCACCGACGGCTTCAAATTCGTCTTCGCCGGCGGCGCCGGCTGGGTGCTGGTGCGCTTCTCGGGCACCGAGCCGATCATCCGCGTCTATTGCGAAATCCTGGACCAGAACCGCGTCAAGGCGGTGCTGGAGGATGGGCTGAAGCTGGCCGGGCTGCGCTGAGAGACCGTGAGCAGCGGCTGAGGCGCGCCTTGGACCGACACCGGCTGACTGATTACCGTGCTGGTTGACACCCACTGCCACCTGGATTTCGAGCAGTTCGACGCGGACCGGGAGGCGGTGGTGGAGCGCGCGCGGGCGGCCGGCCTGGCCCGGATCGTGATCCCGGGGGTGGACCTGGCGGCTTGCCGGCGCGCGGTGGCGCTGGCTGAGCGCTACCCGGAAGTGTATGCCGCGGTGGGGGTCCACCCGAACGACGCCCAGGAGCTGACGCCGGCCGCGCTGGCCGAACTCAAGGACCTGGCGAAGCATCCAAAGGTTGTCGGAATCGGGGAAATTGGGATAGACTTGTATTGGAGAAAATTGTCACTATCTGAGCAGGTGGACGCTTTTCGCGCCCAGCTGCGCCTGGCCGACGAGGCCGGCCGGCCCGTCATCATCCATGACCGGGACGCGCATTCGGAAGTGATGGCGGTCTTGAGTGAGATCCGGCCGGCGGCCGGCGTGGTGCTGCACGCCTTTTCGGGCGACGCGGCCATGGCGGAGGCGGCCCTGCGGCTGGGGTTTTACCTGGGCGTGGACGGGCCGCTGACCTACAAGAAAAATGAGGCGCTGCGCGCGCTCTTTGCGGCCGCGCCTTTGGAGCAGGTGCTGGTGGAGACGGATGCGCCCTACCTGACGCCGCAGGCGCGGCGCGGGCAGCGCAACGAGCCGGCGCACGTTCAGTACGTGGTGGATAAATTGGCCGAGATACGCGGTATATCCAGGGAAACGGCGGCGGAGGCGACCACCCGCAACGCGGCCCGTTTCTTCGGATGGGAGTGGCGATCATGACGACGTCGACGATGCCGGCGCTGGCGGAGCGGACTTTGGCCGACGTATTGGCACGGGTGCAGCCGGGCCTGCACGGGGTGGAAGCCAAGATGCGGGAGACGCCGCTGGCCCAGCACGAGGCCCTCAGCCACGCGCTGGACCATCTGCTGGCGGCCGGCGGCAAGCGTGTGCGCCCGGCGGTGACCCTGCTGGCGGCCGGCCTGTTCCGGGCGCCGCTGCCGCGCGCCACCGCCCTGGCGGCGGCCGTGGAGATGCTGCACACCGCCACCCTGGTCCATGACGACCTGGTGGACGGCTCGCTGCTGCGCCGCGGCCATCCGACGCTCAACGCCCAGTGGAGCCCGGCCGCCACCGTGCTGGCCGGCGACTTCCTGTTCGCGCGCGCGGCCGAGCTGGCCGCGCAGGCCGAGTCCATCCCGGTGATGAGCGCTTTCTCGCGCACCCTCATGATCATCGTCAACGGCGAGCTGACCCAGATGTTCACCCACCGCGGCCAGGCCTCGCGGGACGGCTACTTCGAACGCATCTACGGCAAGACCGCCTCGCTCTTTGAGGTGGCCGCCTTCGCCCCGGCCCTGCTGGCCGACGCGCCGCCGGCCGCGGTGGAGGCCATGCGCACCTTCGGCCGCCAGGCCGGGATGGCCTTCCAGATCGTGGACGACATCCTGGACTTCACGTCCGACGAGAACCGCCTGGGCAAGCCGGCCGGCAGCGATCTGCGGCAGGGCCTGATCACGCTGCCCGTGCTCTGTTACCTGGAGGCCGCGCCCGGCGACGCGGACGTGGCCGAGCTGCTTAACGGCCATGCCGGCGACGCCGGCCGGGTGGGGCGCGTGGTCCAGGCGGTGCGCCAGTCCGGCGCGGCCGAGGCCGCCCTGGCCGAAGCGCGCGCCTTCGTGGCCAGCGCGCAGGCCGCCCTGGCCACGGTCCCGGACAATCCGGATCGCCAGGCCCTGAGCGACCTGGCCGAATTGTTCGTCACCCGCAGCCTGTAGCCGTCTCGGCCCCGGGCCGCGCCCTGGAACGGCCGGCGTGCCAGACCCGCGCGTCTCCATCATCATCCTGAGCTGGAACGTCCGCGACCTGCTGCGCGCGTGTCTGCGTTCCCTGCCGCTGGATGACCCGGCGGTCGAAATCATCGTCGTCGACGCGGCCTCCGCCGACGGCACGCCGGCCATGGTGGCGGCCGAGTTCCCGCCCGCGCGCTATCCCCGCCTGACCCTGATCGCCAGCTCCGAGAATCTGGGCTTCAGCCGCGGCAACAACCTCGGCCTGCGCGCCGCCCGGGGCCGCTACCTGTTCGTGCTCAACCCGGACACCGAGCTGGCCGGCGACGCGCTGGCGCAGATGCTCAGCCACCTGGACGCCCACCCGGAGGTGGGCGTGCTCGGCCCCGGCCTGGTCTACGCCGATGGCACGCCGCAGCCCACCCGCCGGCGCTTCCCGACGCTGGCGACGGCTTTCTTCGAGAGCACCTGGCTCCAGCCCTGGGCGCCGCGCGGCCTGCTGGACCGCTACTACGCCCGCGACCTGCCGGCCGGCCAGCCCGTGGATGTGGATTGGGTGGTGGGCGCGGCGCTGCTGGTGCGGCGCGAGGCGTACACACAGGTCGGCGGCCTGGACGAAGGTTTCTTCATGTACTCGGAAGAGCTGGATTGGTGCCGGCGCTGCCAGGCCGCCGGCTGGCGCGTGGTCCAGTTCCCGGCCGCGCGCGTGGTCCACCACGAGGGCCGCTCCAGCGCCCAGGTGCCGGCCGCCACCCACATCCGCTTCAACACCAGCAAGGTCCGCTACTTCCGGAAGTACCACGGCGCCCGCGCGGCCGAGGCCCTGCGCCTCTTCCTGCTGGCGGGTTTCGCGGTCCAACTGGGCCTGGAGGCCGCCAAGTGGCTGGCCGGCCACAAGCGCGATCTGCGCGCCGCGCGCGTGCGCGCGTATGCGCAGGTCCTGCGGTCGGGATTGCGCTGACATGCGGCTGGGCATCGTCACCGGCGAGTTCCCGCCGCTGGCCGGCGGAGTGGGCGATTACAGCCAGCAGCTGGCCCAGGCCTTAGCCGCCCAGGACGTGGACGTCCACGTGCTCACTGACGCGCGCTGCGCGGCGGGCGGCGCGGCGGCCGCGGGCTACACGCTGCATCCGGTCGTCCGCCGCTGGTCCTTCCCGGCCCTCGGGCAGATCCGGTCCCTGGCCCGCGCCCTGCGCCTGGACTGGCTGAACATCCAATACCAGGCGGCGGCCTACGGGCTGGGCGCGCCCATCCATTTCCTGCCGGATGTGGCCGGCGTGCCGAGCATTGTCACCTTCCACGACCTGCGCATTCCGTATCTCTTCCCCAAGGCCGGCCGGCTGCGGCCGTGGGCGGTCAGCCACCTGGCGCGGGCGGCGCGCGGGGCCGTGGCCACCGACGCCGCGGATGAGGCCGAACTGCGCCGGCGCGGCGTCGGCCAGGTGACGCGCATCCCCATCGGCAGCAACATCGCGCCCGCGCCGCCGGCGGATTACGACCGCGCCGCCTGGCGCGCGCGCTGGGGCGTGCAGCCCGCGGACTTTCTGCTCGGCTACTTCGGCTTCCTCAACCACTCCAAGGGCGGCGACACGCTCATCCGGGCGCTGGCGGCGCTGGCCGAGCGGAAGACGCGCGTGAAGCTGATCCTGATCGGCGGGGAGGCCGGCGCGAGTGATCCCTCCGACGCCGCTTTCGCCGCCCAGCTGGAGCGCCTGATCAGCCGGCACGGGCTGGAGCACCGGATCCTGCGCACCGGCTTCGTGGCCGCGCCGGAGGTCTCGGCCCATTTGCTGGCCTGCGACGCGCTGGCGCTGCCCTACCGCGACGGCGTCTCGCTGCGGCGCGGCTCGCTGATGGCGGCGCTGGCGCACGGCTGCGCCGTCATCTCCACCACGCCGGCCGCGCCGCTGCCCGAGCTGCGCGACGGTGAGAACGTGCGGCTGGTGCCGGCCGACTCCCCGGAGACGCTGGTGTTGGCCGTGAGCGAATTGCTGAACGCGCCGGCCCTGCGCGCCCGGCTGGGCCTGGCCGCGCAGGCCACGGCCGCGCAGTTCCGCTGGGACGGCCTGGCCCGCCGGCTGCTCGCTTTCCTGGCCGCGCTGGGCTGAGCGCCGCGCGGTACAATGCCCTCCGCCGTGGCTCTGCGTCAAATCCCCCT
>JAEURL010000295.1 GCA_016789165.1 Anaerolineales bacterium
ACGGCTCCAACAGCCGGATCTACAAGTTAGGCTGGAGCACAGGCGAGCCGCTGACCGTCCTCGGCACGGATGGCGGCTTGCTGGCCGAGCCGGTCGAGAAGCCCTACGTCATGCTGGCGCCTGGCGAACGCGTGGAACTGTGGGCCGATTTCAGCCGGTTCACTGCCGGCGCCGAATTCTCGCTGGACAGCCTGGCCTTCGCGGGCGCTGAAGACCCGGGCAGTATGATGGGGATGATGAGCAGCGGGCCGGCGCAGGGCACGCCCCTGACGATCTTGCGGGTCAAGATCGAGCGCACCGAGGCGGAGACGCGGACGTTGCCGAAGACTCTGTCCGTCTTGCCGCGCCTGAGTGCACAGGCGACACGCAACGCTGATCAGCCGCGTGAGACCCGTTTGCAGCTACGCAACATGACCTGGCTGATCAACGGCCGTCAGTTCGTGATGGACGAAGCGTTGCCAGAAGAAACCGTCTCGGCCGGCTCGCTGGAGACGTGGGATATTATCAACGAACGCAATCCGGGCGAGATGATGGATGCGAACGGCATGGCCCATCCGATCCACTTTCATGGGGTCCAGTTCCGGGTGGCCAGCCGCGAGGTCGCTCCTGAACTCAAGACCGGCTGGGATACCGTCAGCGCCGGCTTCACGGACGAGGGCTGGAAGGACACGGTGCTGGTGATGCCGGGCGAACGGGTCCGGCTGCTGGTGCCGTTCGGTTCAGACCCGGGTCTCTTTGTTTACCATTGCCACATCCTGGAACATGGGGATCAGGGCATGATGCGGAACTTTCGCGTGCAGGTCTGAAGGCTGCGATCACACGGGCGACCAGCAGCAGCCGGCGTCGCCTGAATTGCGCCCAATGCGGCAACTGGTAGCGTCTTCGCGCCACCCCATTGACTTCCCGCAATCCGCCGCATAATGCTCACACCAAGAGCGCACCGCAGGGACCGGACGGGTCCGTGGCGCGCTTTTTTATTTCCGGATGGAGGCAGGCGAATCCGCCTCTACCGGAAAGGGGGTCAAATGTCGAACGGGGTCGCCATCGAAGGCACCGTGACCGGAAATCCCTGGCGCTGGCACAGTTTGTCGAGAATAAACGGCCGAGCTGCCCGTTCTACCGCTTGCACTGGAAATTGCGCTGGATAGTGGACCGCTCTGGTTACGCTGACAGGCGGGGAGGGCGTCAAGCAACTCTCGCGACAATCTCGGCCGAGCTGCCTGAAGCTGTCTGCAGACAGTTGATCCGGTAGCACCGCAGCAGTCAACCTCTGAATGGGACGACCGTCCTGTCCGTTGAAATAGCACAGGGTGATCAACCATTATCCGACATCAGCGCCAGAGCAACCGGCCGCGGGATGGGCAGTTCTGGGTCGCCTACCTCTGGCGCAACAACCGAGACGAGTTGGCCAGGATGCCTAAGTCGGGCAAGGATTGCGCGGCGGCGGCCAGGATCGGCGGCAGGATGCCGAATGCGGCCAACGCCAGGCCCACGACGTTATACAAGGCCGTGAACCCCAGGTTCATCTTCACCACCCCCATCGTCCGACGCGCAATCTGTAGGACCTCCGGCACCAGCGCCCAATCGTCGCGCATCAGGGCCACATGGGCCGCCTCGAAGGCGATGTCCGAGCCGGCCGCCCCCATCGCAATGCCGACATCCGCCTGGGCCAACGCCGGCGCGTCGTTCACCCCATCTCCGACCATGACGACGGTGTGGCCTTTGGCCTGATACTCGCGCACGATGTCGATCTTGTGTTCAGGCAGCAGATTGGCGCGGTAATCCACGCCCAGCGCCGCGGCCAGGGCGGCGGCGGTGCGCTCGTTGTCGCCCGTGAGCAATTCGATGCGCCGAATCCCCAGCCGGCGCGCTTCCGCCAGAGCGGCCGGGACTTCGGGCCGCAAGATGTCGGCGGCGGCCAATATACCGGCCAGTTCGCCGTTGTGCGTCACGAACAGCAGCGTCTTGCCTTGCGCTTCCAGGGCCGCGGCCCCCGGCGCATTCTCGGCCGTTGGGATCAGGCGGCGATTGCCAACCGTGATCGTGTGGCCGGCCACTTGCGCGTGAATGCCCTGGCCCGGGACTGCCTGGAAAGCCTGCGGCTCAGCCACCGACAAGTCCCGCGCACGAGCGGCGGCCCGCACCGCCTCCGCGAGCGGGTGCTCGGAATACCGTTCGGCCGCCGCCGCCAGCGCCAACAGGTCGTCCGCTGGCAGACCATTGAGCGGCACGACCTCGGTCAGTTCCGGCCGACCCAGCGTAAGGGTTCCGGTCTTGTCCACCAGCAAGACATCGGCGCGCGCCAGAACCTCCAGGTACTTCCCGCCCTTGATCAGCAAGCCCCGCTTGGCGCCGGCGCCGATGGACGCCAGCATGGCGACGGGTGTGGCCAGGGCGATGGA
>JAEURL010000306.1 GCA_016789165.1 Anaerolineales bacterium
CGCTCGGCCTCCAGCAGGCGCGTTTTGGCGATGGCGATCGACAGCTGGCCGGCGACCGTCGCCAGCAGGCGCTGATCGGCCTCGGTGAAGGCCTCGCGCCGGTCGCTTTCCAGGTCGATAACGCCGGCCACCTGGGCGTCGATCTTGAGCGGCATGCACATCTGGGAGCGGACGCCGGAGTGCACGGCCTGGTAGGCGGGCTCGGCGGCCACGTCCGGGGCGTGCTGGGGCAGGCCGGCGCTGGCCGCCCGGCCGATCAAGCCCTCGCCCATCAGCACCGCCGCCTGGCGGGCGCCGCGGTAGGAGGTGTGCGGGCGCAGCAGCAGGCCGGTGCCGTCCACCAGCCAGACGCCGTAGTAGCGCGCGTTTAGGGCGCCCCCCACCAGATCGGTGATGCGCTCCAGCAGCATGTCCAGGCTGATGCTCTCCGAGCTGGCCACGGCCACGGCGTGCAGCATGGTCAGCTCGTCCACCTGCCGGCGCGTGGCCGCGAACAAGCGCGCGTTCTCGATGGCGGCGGCGGCCTGCTCGCCCAGCAGGCGCAGGATGCGCAGTTCGGCTTCGCCGATGGCGCGCGGCTCCGGATAGGCCACGTTCATCACGCCCACCACCCGCGCGCCGATCTTCAGCGGCAGGCCGATCAGGGCGCCGCGCCACTCATGCGGGGCGTCGATAAACAGGGGATGGGTGCGGATATCGGGCACCACCCGCAGCTCGCCGGTGATCGCCACCTCGCGGGTCAGGCCGCGCGGCCGGGGCGGCGGCGCGGCATCCGGCCGGCCGTCGGCCCGCAGCGCGGCGCCGAACTCCAGCCGCTCCGCCTGATAGAAGAAGATGCGCGCGTCGTGCGCGCCCGGCAGCAGGGCCAGCGTGCCGCGCAGGACCGCCTGCAGCACCTCGCGCACATCCAGGCTGGAGGTCAGGCTGAGGCTGGCCGTGCGCACGGCGTCCAGCTCGGCGGCGCGCCGCTCGGCCGATTGCAGCAGGCGGACGTTCTGCAGCGCCAGCCCGGCGTAGCCCGCGAAGGCCGCCAGGCGCTGGGCGTGCTCGGCGCGGTAGAAGTTGCCCTCCATCTTGTCCAGTGAGAGGAAGGCCAGGCAGCGCGTGCCCACCATGACGGGCGCGCCCACCCACGCGTGCAGGTGCGGCAGGGCCGGCGTTTGCACCCAGCCGGTGTTCTGGCGCACGTCCGTGATGACGAGCGGCAGGCCGCTCTCCGCCATCTGGCGCAGGTTCGTGGTGGCGCTGATAGCCAGCTGCTGGCGGCGGACATAGGCGTCCACATCCAGCCCGAAGCGGTGGTAGCCGCGCAGGCCGGCCGTGCGCGTCATGTCGCCTTCCACCAGCAGGACGCAGGCCGCGTCGAAGGGGACGACCCGGGCGATGTGGCCGAGCAGGCGGTCCAGCATCACCTCCAGCTCGGTCTCCAGCGTCAGCTCCAGGCCGACCGCGCTGAGCGCCTCGGCCAGCTCGCGCTGCTGGCGCTCCGTCTCCAGCAGGCGCTGTTTGGCGATGGCGGTGGCCAACTGGCCGGCCACCGTGACCAGCAGGCGCTCGTCGGCGGCCGAGAAGGCGTGCGCCTGCGGGCTCTCCACATTGAGGACACCGATGACGCGTTCGCCGGCCCGCAGGGGCACGCACAGCTCCGAACGCGTGGCCGGGTTCAGGGCCAGGTAGCGCGGATCCTGGGTCACATCGCCCAGGCGGATCGGCCGGCCGCTGGCCACCACCGCCCCGGCGATGCCCCGCGCGAGCGGGATGACGATCTCGGGCGAGGCCTCCGGGTCAAAGCTGCGGTGCAGGCGCAGCCCGCCGGCCGTCTCGTCGATCAGCAGCACGCCCAGGCCCTGCGTGCCGAAGACCGGGTTGAGGACCTCCATCACCTGGGCGGTCAATTCGTCCAGGGAGGCCGCCTGGCTGGCGGCCTGGGCGGCGGCGTTCAGGATCAGCAGCTCACTGAGCTGCCGGCGCGCCGTCTCAAAGAGCTGCAGACGTTGGATGGCGGCGGCCAGCTGCGGCCCGAGCATCTCGGCCAGCGCCAGGCCGACCGGGGTGAACGGCCGGGGCGCCAGGGCATTGTCGACGGCCAGGACGCCCAGCAGCTGGGTCTCGGCGCGCAGCGGCACAGCCAGCACGTCGCCTTGCAGCGCCAGGCGGGACAGCCACTCGGCCGGCAGGGCCTCAATCAATTCGCTCAGCGTGAACTGCAGCGGCCCGGGGCTGGCCCGCAGCCGGGCCTGGAACGGCCAGGCGCCGGCCGGCTCGCCCACCGGCTGGATCAGGATCTGGCGGACGGTATCCGGCGCGGCGCTCACCAGGCGCAGCCCGCCCGTTTCGGCCTCGGTCAGGAACAGCGCGCAGCGGTCGCACTGCATCCAGGCCGGCAGCTGCTGGGCCAGCCGGTGGGCCAGATCCAGCACGTCATTGGCGGCCTGGGCGGCGTCGGCCACCTCCAGCAGCAGCCGGCGCAGGTTGGCATCCTGGCGCTGGGCCTCGTACAGCTGGGCGTTGACCAGGGCGGTGGCGGCCTGATCGGCGAAGGTGGTCAGCAGGTCCAGGTCCCCCTGCCGGAACTCCATGTCGCGGGTCTTGCTGTCGACGTAGAGCACGCCCAGCAGCCGGCCGCGGGCGCGCAGCGGCACCGCCATGATCGAGCGCAGGTAATAATTGACGACGGACGTCTTGCCGCCGAAGCGCGGATCTTTCTGGGCGTTGAGGGTGACCACCGGCGCGCCGGTTTCGGCCACCTCCTGCACCACCGTGCGGCTGACCTCGAAGGCGCTCTCGTCGATGCTTTCCAGCCGGGCATTGCGCGCCACCTGAAACTGGAACTGGCCGGCGGCCTCGTCCACCAGCATCAGAAAACCGCGCTCGGCGCCCGTCAGGCGGATGGCGGCGTCGATCACAATGACAAGCGCCTCGCGCAGTTCCAGCGAGGAGTTGAGCGCCCGCGAGACTTCGAACAGAGCCTCCAGGCGGGCGTGGTGGGGCGTGATCTTGGGCGGCATGGCCGTTAAGCGGCCCGATAGGCCTGCTGAATATTGTAGCGCAGGGACGCGCCGCAGCCGGAGGGGACTCGGCCGGCCGGCGGCGTGCGCCTGGGGCCTCAAGCCGCCTTGCAGCCTGGCCGACTCCCGCTATAATCAAGCGCATTGCGGGTGTAGTTCAGTGGTAGAACGCTTGCTTCCCAAGCAAGATATCACGGGTTCGAATCCCGTCACCCGCTCTAGCCGAGCCCCTGTCCCATTCAGGGGCTTTTCTTTTCAGGCTTCCAACCAATTTCACACATTCCGTTCCAGCCCAACCGCGCCGGTGCGCGGCTCCTGCGCTAAAATCCCCGCCAACGGAGTCAGATTTGGCATGGCCGACCGGAGCGCGCGCATCCTGTACGTCGAGGACAACCCCGACAACCGTTTGTTGGTGCGGCGTGTGTTGGAAGCGGCCGGCTACGTGGTGCTGGAGGCTCCGGATGCGCCCAGCGGGCTGGCGCAGGCGCTCACCGCGCGGCCCGATCTGATCCTGGTGGACATCAACCTGCCCGGCACGGATGGGTACGCGCTGACCGCCCGCCTGAAGGCCGCGCCCGGCCTGGAACAGATCCGGGTGGTGGCGCTGACCGCCAATGTGATGAAGGGCGATCGCGAGCGGACGCTGGCGGCCGGCTGTGACGGCTACATCCAGAAGCCGATCGACGTCGATGCTCTGCCCGGCCAGATCGCCCGCTACTTGAATAACGTTTAGGTGTCTACGACGCTTATGACCGCCAACCCGCCCCCGTCCACCCCGCGCAACGCCGCGCACGAGCCGGTCTCCCCGAAGGACGCCACCGTCCTGATCGTGGAAGACAACGTCTCGAATTTCGTATTGATGGCGCGCATGCTGGCCTACATGGGCGTGCCGCGCTGCGAGTGGAAGACCTCCGGCTGGCAGGTGGTGGAGTTCGCGGACACCCTGCCGCGCATTGACTTGATCCTGATGGACCTGCGCCTGCCCTACGAAGACGGCTACGCCGCCCTCGGCAAGGTGCGCGGCACGGCCAAGCTCAAGGACACCATGGTCGTGGCCGTGACAGCCGAGGCCAGCCTCGAGCAGCTGAACAAGGCCCGCGCCGCCGGCTTTGACGGCTTCCTGGGCAAGCCGCTCGACCCCGATCGTTTCCCCGACCAGATCCGCCGGCTGCTGCGAGGCGAGCCCGTCTGGGAGCAGTAACCGGCCGGACAAGGACCACCGCGTGTCCAGCCCGCAGCCCCGTCCCCGCCAGTCCCTGGAGCCGGAAGCGCGCGCCGCACACGGTGGGCCGCGGCGCGGCGGCCTGATTCGGACAGTCCTGATCGGCCTGCTGCCGCTGACCCTCGGGCCGCTGCTGTTCCTGGCCCTGCTCCTGTTCCGCCAAGTTCAAACCGATCTCACCGCCG
>JAEURL010000318.1 GCA_016789165.1 Anaerolineales bacterium
TCGCCGTGAACGGTGAGCTGGAGGCGGTGGCCCAGGTGCTGCCGCTGGCGGCCCGGCTGCTGCGGCCGGGCGGGCGGCTGGCCGTCATCGCCTTCCACTCGCTGGAGGACCGGCTGGTGAAGCGCTTCTTCCGCGCTGAGCCGGCGGACGCGGTGAAAGCGCCGGCTGCAAGTTCCGTGCCGTCCGCGCCGCGCCTGCGGGCGGTGACCCGCAAACCAATTGAGCCGACGGCGGAGGAAGTCGCCGGCAACCCCCGCGCCCGCAGCGCCAAGCTGCGCATCGCGGAACGCCAGCCGGATTAATGGCACAGAGTTTGCAGTGAAAGGCCCGAGCTTTGAGAACACCTTGGGAGAGCCCGGCCCGTCGGCTGACTGATCGGCCCCACATCACCATGCAGACTTTCTATCCCGCCCACCTCTTGCGCGCTTTCCGCCAGGCCCCCTGGCGCCAGCAGACCCAGCTCCTGGCCGGCCTGTTCATCGGCCTGCTGGTCCTGCTGGTGGTCGGCGGCCTGTACCTGGCCGTGGCCTCGCGGGCCGGCAACGCCGGCCGCGACCTGCAGAATCTGGAGGTCCGCCGGGCCGAGCTGCAGCGCGAGAACGACCGCCTGCGCGCCGAGCTGGCCAACCTGCGCTCGCTCACCCGGCTGGCTAACCGGGCCTTGGAGCTGGGCTTCGCGCCGGCCGCCCCGGACCAGGTGCACTACCTGAAGGTGGCCAGCCTGCCGGCCGCGCTGCCCGCGCCCCTGGCGGCGGCGCCGGCCCCCGCACCCGCGGCGGCGGCCTCGCCCATCGACTGGCTGAGCGCGGCCCTGAGCCGGCTGTGGGGAGGCGGCTGAGCCATGCAAACCACGGTCTTCGTCCGCCTGCGCCTGATCCTGCTCGGCCTGGGCGTCGTCGTGGCGCTGGTCATCGTCCAGCTGCTGCGGATTGACTTCTTCTCGGCCGAGTATTTTGAAGAGCTGTTCGCCACCATGAGCACCGTGCAGCGCGAGTTCGCCCCGGAACGCGGGCGCATCTTCGACCGCCACGGCGAGCTGCTGGCCACTAACGACGTCAAGTACGAGATCAGTATCTCCCCGCCGGGCGTCACGGACAGCGACGAGGTGGCCGAGACCCTCTCGCGGCTGCTGGACCGCTCGGTGACCGAGATCCGCACGGCGGCCGAAAGCCCGGACGCCTACGTGCTGGTGGCCCGGCCGGTGCCGGCCGAGGTCGGCGACCAGATCAAGGCCCTGCGCGAATCGGGCGAGGCGCGCCTGAACGGCGTGGACCTGGCGCCGCTGCCCAACCGGGTCTACCCCGGCGGCAGCCTGGCGGCCCAGGTGCTGGGCTTCGTGGGCTACACGGGTGAGGGCGATCGGGCCGTGGGCTACACGGGCGTGGAAGGCTTCTACAACGACTGGCTCTCCGGCCGGCCGATCCAGAGCGTGCAGGCCGTGGTGCCCTTTGACGCGCAGCTGGACCCGGAGCCGGAGCAGGGCGCGGACCTGTATCTGACCATCGACCGCGACATCCAGTTCCTGGTGGAGGGGTCGCTGGCGCAGGCCGTCCAGCTCTACGGGGCGGAGGGCGGCTCGATCATCGTCCTGGACCCGCGCACCGGCGAGATCCTGGCGATGGCCTCCTACCCGTCCTACAACCCGATGGACTACGCCCGCATCTATCAGGAGCAGCCGGAACTGCTGCAGAACCCGGCCGTCAGCGGGCAGTACGAGCCGGGCTCGACGTTCAAAATCCTGACGATGGCCGCGGCCCTGGACACCGGCCTGGTGCAGCCGAACACGCCCTTTCAGGACACCGGCTACATCGAGGTAGGCGGCGTGCCGATCCGCAACTGGAACGGCGGCGCCTGGGGCGCCGTGGACATGGTCGGCTGCCTGCGCCACTCGCTCAACGTCTGCATGGCCTCCCTGTCCACCCAGCTGGGGACGACCACGTTCTACAACTACCTGTCGGCCTTCGGTATCGGCCACCGCACCAACGTGGACCTGGCCGCCGAGGCCGGCGGCCGGCTGAAGCTGCCCGGCGACACCGACTGGTACGAATCGGACCTGGGCACCAACGCCTTCGGCCAGGGCGTGGCCGTCACCCCGCTGCAGCTGGTTGCGGCGGTGGGGGCGGTGGCCAACGGCGGGGTGATGATGCAGCCGCACATCCTGCTGCGGGTGGAGAGCGCCGGCCAGACCCACGTCACCCAGCCGCAGGTGCTCGGCCGGCCCATCCGGCCGGAGACGGCCGTCACCCTCTCGCAGATGCTGGCCCAGTCCCTGGAAGAGGGCGAGGGCGATCAGGCCGTGCTGCCCGGCTACCGCATCGCGGGCAAGACCGGCACCGCCCAGATCCCGATCCCGGGCGGCTACGACCAGCGCCAGACCGTCGCCTCCTTTATCGGCTGGGGGCCGGTGGACGACCCGCGCTTTGTGGTGCTGGTGAAGCTGGACAAGCCCCGCACCAGCATCTGGGGCTCGGAGACGGCGGCGCCGGCTTTCGCCGCCCTGACCCAGCGCCTGGTGGTGCTGATGCATATCCCGCCGGACGACGCACGGCGCGCGCTGGCCGGGCAATAGGCGGACAAGGCCCCGGCCGCGGGCCGGCCGCCCGGCTACCAGACGACCGATCGCGGTGACATGCTCACGCTTGGCCTTGTCATTGAAGCCCTGACCGGGTACCAGGCCGCCGGCGGGCCGCAGATCATCACCGACGTCGCCAGCGACTCCCGGCTCAGCATTCCGGGATCGCTGTTTGTGGCCCTGCCCGGCGAGCGCACCGACGGGCACTTCTACGTCTCGGCCGCTTTTGCCCGGGGCGCCATTGCCGCCGTGGTGCAGCGCGACCTGCCGGCCGATTTTCCGGTGCTGGACCTGCGCGAGCCGCTGACCTTTGAGCGAGCGGCCGCCGTGGCGGCGCCGATCTGCCTGCGGGTGCCGGACACGCTGCAGGCCCTGCAGACCCTGGGCGCCTTCTGGCGCCGGCGGCTGGACGTGCGCGTGATCGGCGTCACCGGCAGCGTGGGCAAGACGACCAGCAAAGAGCTGATCGCGGCCGTGCTGGGCACGCGCTACCGCACCTTTAAAACTGAAGGCAATTACAACAACGAGATCGGCCTGCCGCTCATGCTGCTCAAGCTGACCGAGGCGCACGAGCGGGCGGTGCTGGAGATGGGCTTCTACCAGGTGGGCGAGATCGCCCAATTGTGCGCGTGGGCGCGGCCGCACGTGGCCGTGGTCAACAACGTCTACCCCGTGCACCTGGAGCGGGCCGGCAGCCTGGAGGCCATCGTCCAGGGCAAGGGTGAATTGGTGGCGGCGCTGCCGGCCGACGGCGTGGCCATCCTCAACCTGGACGACCCGCGGGTGATGGCCATGCGGGCGCGCACGCGGGCCCGCACCTTCACCTACGGCCTGGACCCGGCCGCCGACCTGTGGGCCGACCACATCGAGGGCCGCGGCCTGGCCGGCGTGCATTTCCACCTGCATCACGGCCGCGAGACCCTGCACCTGCGGGTGCCGCTGCTGGGCCAGCACTCGGTGCACACCGCCCTGCGCGCCGCGGCGGTGGGTCTGGTGGAGGGGCTGACCTGGGAGGAGATCGTGGCCGGCCTGCAGTCCATCGGGGCCGTGCAGCTGCGGCTGGCGGCGGTGCGCGGGCCGGGCGGCAGCCTGCTGATCGACGACACCTACAACGCCTCGCCCGAATCGACCATCGCCGCCCTGAACCTGCTGAGCGAGATCGAAGGGCGCAAGGTGGCGGTGCTGGGCGACATGCTGGAGCTGGGCGGCTTCGAGGCCGCCGGCCACCGCTTGGTGGGCCAGCGCGCCGGGGCCGTGGCCGAGGTGCTGGTGACCATCGGGCCGCGCGCCCGCCTGATTGCGGACGAGGCCCGCCAGGCCGGCCTGCCGGCCGCGGCCGTGGCCGAGTTCGAGACCGGCGAGGCCGCCCTGCCGTTTTTGCAGGCGCTGATCCAGGCCGGCGACGTGGTGCTGCTCAAGGGCTCGCGCGGGCTGCGGCTGGACCGGCTGGCGCGCGCGCTGGAGGCCGGCGCATGAACATCATGCGCGATGCCGCTTTCGCGCTGGCGGTGGGCGGGGTGACCTTCCTGCTGACTGTCATCTGGGGCGAGCCCCTGATCACGCTGCTGCGCCGCTTCCGCATCGGCAAGCAGATCCGTGTGGACGGGCCCCAGACGCACATGACCAAGATGGGCACGCCCACGATGGGCGGGCTGATGATCATCGTGCCGGTGCTGGGCATCAGCGCCCTGCTCAACGCCGTCAGCCTGCTGCGCGGGCCGCTGCAGGGGCGCTCGGTGCTGCTGCCGCTGCTGGTGCTGACGCTCTTCACCCTGCTGGGCGCCGTGGACGACTGGCTGGGCATCCGCGGGGTGCGGCGCGGCGAGGGCATGCGCGGCCGGCAGATCTTCCTGTGGCAGAACATCATCGCTTTCGTGGCCGCCCTGGGCCTGTACTTCGTGCTGGAGGTGCATTTCGTGGCCCTGCCGGGCGGGCCGTTCTGGGAGCTGCCCTGGTGGCTGTACCTGCCGATCGCGGTCTTTATCATCGTGGGCATGTCCAACGCCGTGAACCTGACTGACGGCCTGGACGGGCTGGCCGGCCTGATCTCGGCTACCGCCTTCACCGCCTTCGGCTTGATCGCCCTGCTGCAGGGGCAGACGTTTGTGGCGCGCTTCTGCTTCACCTTGGTGGGCGCGCTGTTTGCCTTCCTCTGGTACAACGCCCACCCCGCCGAGCTGTTCATGGGCGGCTCGGCCTCCTACTCGCTGGGGGCGACACTGGGCGTGGTGGCGCTGATGACGGGCCAGTGGGTGCTGCTGCCGATCATCGCCGTCATTCCGGTCAGCGTGGCCATGAGTGTGATGCTGCAGGTGGGCTACTTCAAGCTCACCAAGCGGCTGACCGGGGAGGGCAAACGATTGTTCAAGATGGCGCCGCTGCACCACCACTTCGAGCTGCTGGGCTGGAGCGAGACCCAGGTGGTGCAGCGTTTCTGGCTGGTGGCCTTGCTGGCGGCCATGCTCGGCGTGGCGCTGGCGCTGTTGTAGCCGCCGGCCGCGCGGCGAAGGACCAATGCCTTCGCCCGGCGGCCTTAGGTCTTGGCTTTATCTGATGAATTATTCCGGCAAGCGCGTCGTCATCCTCGGTCTGGCCCGGCAGGGCGCGGCCCTGGCGCGCTACCTGGCCGGGCAGGGCGCGCGGGTGGTCGTGAGCGACCGGCAGACCGCCGAGCAGTTGGCCGGCCCGCTGGCGGCCCTGCGCGGCCTGCCGATCGAGTACGTGCTGGGCGGCCATCCGGAGACGCTGCTGGACGGCGCGGACCTGCTGTGCCTCTCGGGCGGCGTGGACGCCAACCTGCCGCTGGCGGTGGAAGCCCGGCGGCGCGGCCTGGCCCTGAGCAATGACGCCCAGATCTTTCTGGAGACCTGTCCCACGCCGCACACGGTGGGCATTACGGGCAGCGCCGGCAAGACGACAACCACGACCCTGGTGGGCCGGATGCTGGCGGCGGCGGCCGGCCCGCGCGTCTGGGTCGGCGGCAACATCGGCAACCCGCTGATCGCCGAGGTGGGCGCGCTGACAGCCGAGGACCGGGTGGTGCTGGAGCTCTCGAGCTTCCAGCTGGAGATCATGACGCGCAGCCCGCGGGTGGCGGCCATTTTGAACATCACGCCCAACCACCTGGACCGGCATGGCACGATGGCGGCCTATATTGCCGCCAAGGCCAACCTGCTCCACTTTCAGCCGGCCGACGGCGTCGCCGTGCTGGGCTGGGACGACCCGGTCGCCCGCCAGCTGCAGCCGAAGGTTGGCCGGGTGGT
>JAEURL010000324.1 GCA_016789165.1 Anaerolineales bacterium
AGCTCGGCCGCGCCGCGCAGGAGCGGCCGGCGCAGCGCGTACAGCTGTTCGGCCAGGCCCAGGCCCTCCGGCGCTTGATCGTACAGCGTGATGGTGGGTGCGCCAGTCTCGGCGGAGCGCGGCTCAGCCAGCAGCCCCAGGTCGCGCGGGTCGCACATGAGGAAGAGCGGAGCCACGTTCCCCAAGGCGTGGGCCAGCCCGCCCAACGCGGTTTGCGTGCCGCGCGCGGCCTCCACCCGCTCGTGGCAGCTGTGGCAGAGCGTGACCAGGTTCTCCAGCGCGTTGGCCGGGCGGTAGTTCTCGTTGACGCCGGGGACGTAGCCGAAGGACCGGAACGGGACGTTGTGGTGGACGTCGTGCTGGCGCTCGCCGGGCACCTCGGGGCGCCCGCACTGCCGGCAGCGGAAGCCGTCGCGGGCGCGGGCGGCGCGGCGCTGCTGCTCCCAGTTGGGGCCGTAGTTGTTTGGCCCCAGCCACAGGCCCTCGCGCGCCAGCTGCGCGGCGGCCTCGGCCGGGAACCACAGCCAGTAGCCCGTGGTCTGGAACTCGCGGGCCGGCAGGTCGATGGCGCCGTAGCCCAAGGTCTCGTGCGTGTAGCGCCGCACCTGGCGGAAGGAGACGGCTTGGGCCGTGATGAGCAGCTCGCCCCAGGCGTGTGACGGCCCAGCGCTCCCCGGCTCCTCGGCCGCCCGATCTTCGCCGCCGTTCCCGCGCTCCTCCGCGTCCATCACCTCCACCACCTTGACGGACACCGCCTCGCCGGCCTCGGTGAAGTAATCCACCTCCTGCGGCTGGGCCTCGGCCAGGCCGTTCTCCCAATCCAGCTTGGTGATCAGGTAGGCGCGGCCCTCGTGCAGATAGACGGCGCCGGTATGCACGCGCACGGGCGCGGTGGCCCGGTCCACTTCGCCCACCACCCGCGGCCGGCCGGCGCTCAGGTCCTGGATCACGATCCGGTCGCTGGTGGCGGCGCGCAGCGAGACGGCCTCGGCCGGATAGACGCTGCCCACCCAGCGGTAGGTGCCGGCCTGGACGTGGACGTCGCCCTCCTCGGCCAGCGCGTCCAGCAGGGCCGGCACGTCGCCGAAGGCCCCAAAGCTTTCGCCCGGCGCAAAAGGCAGCTCGAAGACCGCGCAGCGCAGGTGGTCGGCCAGCAGGCCGAGGTTGTCCGGGTTGATGCGGGCGTGCTCGGGCGAACGCTCGAACAGGTAGCGCGGGTGGGCGGCCAGGAACTGATCCAGCGGCGCGGCCGAGCACACCAGCACCACGGCGCTGGTCTCGGCCCGGCGGCCGGCCCGGCCGGCCTGCTGCCAGGCGGAGGCGATGGTGCCGGGATAGCCGGCCATCACCACCGCGCCCAGCTGGCCGATATCCACGCCCAGCTCCAGGGCATTGGTGGCCACCACGCCGCGCACCTCGCCCGCGCGCAGGCCGCGCTCGATGGCGCGCCGCTCGAGGGGCAAATAGCCGCCCCGGTAGCCGCGGATGGCCTCGGCGGCCTGCGCGGCGTTGCCGCCGGCCTGCCGGGCGCGGGCCTGGGCCGCATCGCGCACGTAGCCGAGCAGGATCTCGGTGGCGTTGCGCGAGCGCGCAAAGAGGGCGGTCTGCACGTCGTCGCGCAGAAACTCGTCCGTGATGCGCTGGGCCTCCAGCAGGTAGGAACGGCGCACGCCGGTCACGGTGTCCAGCACGGGCGGGTTGTAGACGAGGAAGTGTTTCTCGGCCCGCGGCGCCCCGTCGTCGTCGATCACGGCCACGGGCGCTTCCAACAGCTTCTCGGCCAGCTCGCGCGGGTTGGCGATGGTGGCCGAGGCGCACAGAAACTGCGGCCGGCCGCCGTAGAACGCGCACAGCCGCTTGAGCCGGCGCAGGACGTTGGCCAGGTGCGAGCCGAACAGGCCGCGGTAAACGTGCAGCTCGTCCAGCACCACGTAGCGCAGGCCGCCCAGCCAGGCCGCCCACTTGGGATGGTGCGGCAGCAGGCCGGTGTGCAGCATATCGGGATTGGAAATCAGCACGCCGCTGGCCTGGCGGATCGCCGGGCGCTGGGCCGACGGGGTGTCGCCGTCGTAAATGTGGACGCTGGACGATAGCCGCTGAACGAGGGAGGCCGCGCCGGCCGCCGGCCGTCCGTCGCCCATTGTCCGCTCCAGCGCCGCGATCAGGCCGGCCAGCTCATCGGCCTGGTCCTGCGCCAACGCCTTGGTGGGGAACAGGTACAGGGCCCGCGCCTCCGCCTCGGCCAGGAGCGTGGTGAGCACGGGCAGGTTGTAGCCCAGGGTCTTGCCAGAGGCCGTGCCGGTGACGGCCACCACGTTCTGGCCGGCCAGGGCCGCGGCCACGGCCTGGGCCTGGTGGGTGTAGAGCTGGTCGATGCCTTGCGTCTGGAGCGCCGTGATCAGGCGCGGGTCCAGGCCGGCCGGCCAGGGGGCATACCGCGCCGGCCGGGCCGGCAGCCGCTCCCAGGCGGCCACGTTGTCCATGAAGCGCGGGTCGAGCCGCAGGCGGTGGAGGGTTTGCATCTCAGACGAATTGCACCGCGCCGAACGCCAAGAAGGCGCCGGCGCTGGTCGTGCTTGGCGCTCCGGGCGGTTAAGAACCTGTCAGACCTACCACCAGGCCCAAGGCCACGGCCAGGAGCGCGCCGGCCACGGAGCTGAGGAAGTTCACCCAATCGTTATCCAGCCAGGGCCAGCCGCGCCGCGGGCGCGTGGCGGCGCCGCAGGTGTGAACGGGGTGGCGCTCGGTCTCCTTGCCGCAGGCCGGGCAGAAGTAGATCGCCTGCACGGTGGCGCCCAGCCACGAATCAAACAGCGACCCGAACAAGCCGGCCGCCGTCACGATGATGACCAGCCAGAAGGGGCTGAGCGCCGCGCCCCAATCGTTCTGGGCGCCCCAGCCCAGCGCGTTGAACAGGCCGGCCAGCAGGCCGATGAGGCCGGCGCCGGCCAGGGCCGCCAGGGTGCCGGCCCCGCTCACGCCGCCGGAGGTGCCGGCCTCCACGGTCTGGAAAGTTGTGATCAGGCGCGGCCGGCCGCCGCTCAGCACGCCCAGTTCGGTGGCCCAGGTGTCCGCGTTGACGGCGGCCATGGCGGCGGCGAAGGCCAGCCCCGCCCAGGGCGCCGGCCCAAAGGCCAACGCCAGCGCGCACAGGGCGCCGGCCCCGCCGTTGGCCAGCGTCTGCGCCAGGTCGCGCTGGTGGCCCTTGCTGAACTTCTCCGCCAGGGCCGCTTTGCGCGCTTCTTTGTAGTGCGAGAGCGCGCTGGAGGACACGAAAAAGGCCACCAGCAGCACGCCGTAAGGCAGGCCGCCCAGCCCGAACACGAGCGTGCCGATCAGCACCGCGCCCAGCGCGCCCGAGCGCGAGAGCGAGCCGCGCCGGTACGCCAGGAACGCGATCAGGCCGGCCAGGGCCAGGCCCAGGATGAGTTGGGGGAGGTTGAGGGTGGAAGCGCTCAAGGGTTAAGGCAGCAGAGTCGGTGATGACGCGGCGGTCAACGTCACGCTTTGGGTGCCAGGCGGGCCAGGCCCAGCCGGACGAGCGCGGCCGCAAAGTAAATCAAGCCCACCGCGAGCAGCCCGAACTTCACGGCCGCCGCCAGGCCGGCCACGGTCAGCGCCCATGGGGCCGGCGCGGCCGGCGGCAAACTGGTCAGCAGCATGGCATTCTCAAGAGCGTCGCAGGCCCAAGCGCCGAAGGGCGCCAGGGTCAGCCACAGCCCGGCCGTGCGCCAGCCGCCGGCCGAGGCGCGGGCCGTGATCAGCACCAGGCCGGCGGCCAGCGCCACGTAGACGGGCATGAACAGGTAATCCACCCACAGCGACTGCCGGGCCGCGGCGTCGCCGGCCGCTCCCCAGGCCGTGGTCATCTCAGCCAGGCGGGCCGGCGTCCAGGCGAACTCCAGGTCCACAATCGTGAAGGGCGCCATCGCGCGATGGATCAGGCCGAAGACGTACGCAAAGGCGATCGTAAAGGACAGGCCGGCCAGCGTCACGGCCAGCAGGTTCTGTGGGGACGGGGTTTCGATCAGGCGCTTCATGGCGCATGCTCCTCCAGCCAGGCCAAGGTGGGCGGCAGGCCCTCCGCCAGCGGGCGCGCGGACCAGCCCAGGGCCGCCTGCGCGGCGGCGGGATCAGCCAGGTAAGCGGCGCCGCCGGCCGCGCGCAGGCGTTCGGCCAACGCCGGCCGCACCCGGCCGGCCAGGCGGGCCAGCGAGCGGGCCGCCGCGGACGGCAGCCAGATCAGCGGGGCCGGCGCGCGGCTGAGGCGGGCGGCGGCCTCCAGCACGGCGCGCAGCGTGTGCGCGGGCCCGGCCAGCGCATACGTCTCGCCCGGCCGGCCGCGTTCCACGGCCAGCCGCAGCCCCTGCGCGGCGTCCGCGGCGTAGGTCCAGCTGCGGGCGTTGTCCGGGCCCAGCAGCACCGGCAGCCGGCGGCGGAGCTGCTGGCGCAGCAGCCGGCCCAGGCCGGCCAGGTCGCCGGGGCCGTACAGCGCGCCCAGCGCCGCGATGATTACGGGCGCGCCCTGGCGCTGCAGGCCGGCGGCCACCTCGAAGTGCGCGGCGGCCCGGGTGGTTTGATAGTAACTCTCAAAGCCGCCGGCCGCGCCCGCCGGCGGCCGGCCGTTGGGAGCGCGCTGGTCGCCGAAGACGGCCACGTCGGAAACATGCAGGATGCGCTCGGCGCCGGCTTCGGCCGCCAGGGTCAGCACGTGCCGCGCGCCCTCCACGTTGATGCGCTGCATGCGCGCCTGCTCGCGCGGCGGCACCCCAATCTGGGTCCAGGCCGCCAGGTGAAAGACGGCCCCCGCGCCGCGCAGACCGGGCCGCAGCGAGTCCGGCTGGGTGATGTCGCCGGGCACCGCCCGCACGCCGGCCGGCAGCTGCCGCGCCCGTTCGAAGGTGCGCACCAGCGCGCTGACCTCCCAGCCGCATGCCAGCAATTCCTGGACCAGGGTCCGGCCCAGGAAGCCCGTGCTCCCGGTGACAAAGGCGCGCATGGCCTCAGCCCGCGCCGAGCACGGTCTCGAAGAAGCGGCCCAACTGGGCGCGCTGCGCGTCCGGCACGTAGTCGATGTTCCGGCGGCGCTCGGTGATCTCCCAATACTTCTCGCGCCGCACGGCCAGCAGTTCGTCGCGCACCTGCCGGATGAAGGCCGGCTCCAGGTCGGCCCAGTGCGCGCGGATCTGGTCCGCCGGCTCGGCCAGGTCGTGCATCAGGAAGTGGCTGGCCAGGATGGCCTGGGCTTTCTTGACCCCGCGCAGCGGCTGGCGGGCCTGGTCGTCGTAGTGCAGGAAGCGCTCCAGCAGCGCGGCACGGTTGGGGGCCCCGGCCGCCCAGGCGGCCTGGACCAGCGCGCCCAGATCGTAGGCCGCGGTTTCCACCAGAAAGGTCTGGCCCGTGTCGCGCGCCACCTGGCCGTAATACTGGAAGTAGTAAGCGATCTCCAGGCCGAACTCGGGATGCTCGGCGTTGATGGCCTCGGCGTACAGGCGGTATTGATCGAAGACCGTGAACACGGCGCGCGCGTCGCGGCGGTTGAGGGCCAGGCGCAGCAGGGTGTTGAAGTGCTCGGCCGTCAGGTCGCGCACCGCCGCGTCGGCGCGGGCGGCCGGCTCCAGGCTCAGCTGCCGCAGGGTTTTGGCCGCCGTGCGGGTGACCTCCGGCAGGCGCCCCACCGCCGCGCCGATCAGCTGGTGCAGCTGGCCGAAGATCTTCATCTCCACCCAGGCACGGCTGGCGGTCAGGTCGTCCATGGCCGCCGACGAGAAGCCCAGGAAGAAATCCTGCTCGGCCAGGAACCAGGCCGCCGGCAGGCCGGCCTTGGCCGGCCAGTAAGCGCGCAGCACCCGGTCCAGCGAGGCGATGCTCTCCACGGCCGTGTTGCGGTCGCCGCGCTCCACGGAGCGGATGCCGATGTTGGCGATGTGCTCCAGGGCGGCGGCGGCCGCGGCGCGGCGCGGGCCAGGCTGCCGCCGGGCCGCGTGCAGGTGGTCTGCCAGCTCGTGCTCCAGGCGGGTGAGCAGGGTGTGCGGGTGCAGGAAGCGGAAGACGTGATACAGGTAAGGGAAGAGCAGGGCGAAGCACAGCACCGTGGCGCCCAGCAGCAGGTAAACCAGGATCACGGGGATCAGGTCCGCCTTCAGCGCCAGGCCGGCGCCCAGGTTGGCCACGTCCGTGAAGACCACGAACAGCAGCACGGCCGCGTTCACCCAATCCTTGATGAAGAACTCCAGGAACTTGAGCGAGTACAGGTTGGCGGTGAGCGGCACGGCGATGGCCACGGTGGTGAAGACCACGGCCACCAGCTGGTTCAGGCTGCGGTTGAGCAGATTGTTGAGCTGGCGCGCGTCGGCCAGGTCCAAGAGGAAGACCCGGCTCAGCGGCTGGCCGGCCAGGTTCAGGTCTACCAGCAAAGCCAGCCCGAAGACCAGCACCATGCCGGCGGCCAGCACCAGCACGCCGCGCACAAAGGTCAACAGATTAGTGAAGCGGATCATGGGTGCTCGGGCGCGCCCAGGCGCCCCTCCAGGTAATCCAGCACGAGCTGCAGGGCGGCCTCCGCCGAGCGGGCCTTGTTGCCGGCGCGGTCCGCGTCCCAGACGAAGCGCCGGGCCAGCTGCACGTCCGGCGCGCTCAGGCCGATCCAGGTCAGGCCCACCGGCTTGTCCGGGGTGCCGCCGCCGGGGCCGGCGATGCCCGTGACCGAGACGGCCAAATCCGTGCCCAGCGCCTGCCGCGCGCCGCGCGCCATCGCCAGCGCCGTTTCGCCGCTGACGGCGCCGTGCGCGGCCAGCGTGTCGGCCGGCACGCCGAGCAGGGCCTGCTTGGCGGCGTTGGCGTAGGCCACGATGCCGCCCAGGAAATACTCGGATGAGCCGGGCACGTCGGTGAGGCGGTGGCCCACCAGGCCGCCGGTGCACGATTCGGCCGCCGCCAGCGTCAGCCGGCGCGCGCGCAGCCGCTCGCCAATTTGCGCTTCTAAATTGGGCACGCCGTGATTATACATTTGGCCGCAGCGGGCCGGGGCGCCGCGGCGGGGGGAAAGGTCAGCCGTGGGCTTCCTGCGCCAGCGCCACTTCGCTGGGGCGGGGGGCGCCGGCCTCCAGGGGATGTTCGATGTGCTCGTCGCCCACGATCTTGCCGTCGGCCAGACGCACCACGCGCTCGGTGTGGCGGGCGATGAACGGGTCATGGGTGACGTAGATCACGGTCTGGCCGAATTCACGGTGCAGGCGCTGGAACAGGCCGATGATCTCGGCCCCGGTCTTGCTGTCCAGGGCGCCGGTCGGCTCGTCGGCCAGCAGGATGGCGGGATCGTTGACCAGCGCGCGGGCGATGGCCACGCGCTGCTGCTGGCCGCCGGAGAGCTCGTTGGGCCGGTGGTGCATGCGGTCCTGCAGGCCCACCTTCGCCAGCGCTTCCTCGGCCTTCTGCCGGCGCTCCCGGCCGGCGGCGCCGGCGTAGACCATCGGCAGCATCACGTTGTCCAGGGCCGTGGTGCGGGCCAGCAGGTTGAACTGCTGAAAGACAAAACCGATCTTGCGGTTGCGGGCCTCGGCCAACTGGTTGTCCGAGAGCTTCTCCACCGCCTGGCCGTCCAGCCGGTAGACGCCGCTGGTGGGCACGTCCAGGCAGCCCAGGATGGCCATCAGCGTGCTCTTGCCGGAGCCGCTCGGCCCCATGATGGCGACCATTTCGCCTTTGCTGATCGTCAGGCTGACGCCGTCCAGGGCGCGCACCTCGGTGTCGCCCATCCGGTAGATTTTGGTGATGTTTTCGATGTCGATCATGGTTACCCGCCTGCCACGCGTCCCAAAATTGTACCGCCGGCGGCGCGGATTGGGCGGGGCCGGCCGCATAACGGTTTATAATCACGGTGCTGACCCCAACCCGGATACCTGGAGCAAGAGTTGCCGCTTATGCCGCCGCTGGATGATCTGCGCATTGTGGACCTGACCGAAGCCTTGGCCGGCCCGTACGCGGCCATGCTGTTGGCCGACCTGGGCGCGGACGTGATCAAGATCGAGCGGCCGGGGGCCGGCGACCAGAGCCGGCGCTGGGGCGCGCGCCTGCCGGTGCCGGCGCCGAGCGCCAGCGAGCCGAACGCCGCCAGCGCGGCGCAGCCCGGCGACGAGAGCGCCTACTTCTGCGCCACCAACCGCAACAAGCGCAGCCTGACGCTCAATATTCAGGCGCCGGCCGGCCAGGCCGTGCTGCACCGGCTGTTGGCCGCCGCCGACATCCTGCTCTGCAACATCCCGCGCGAGGACAGCCTGAAGCGCGCCGGCCTGGACTGGGCCGATCTGCACGCCCGCTACCCGCGCCTGATCTTCGCCTCCATCACGGGCTACGGCCGCACCGGACCGAACGCCGGCCGGTCCGGGTATGACCTGGTGGCCCAGGGCGAGGCCGGCCTGATGTCGCTCACCGGCACCCCCGCGACGGTGCCCATGCGCTATCCGATCCCGCTGGCCGATATGACCACGGGCCTGTACACCGTCATCGGCATCCTGGCCGCCCTGCGCGCCCGTGAGCAGAGCGGGGAGGGGCAATATATTGACTTGAGCTTGCTCGAAGCCCAGGCCGCCTACCTGGCCATCGTGGCCGGCGACGTGTTCGCCACCGGCCAGCCGCCGGTCCCCATCGGCAACGCCCACCCCAGCATCGTGCCGTACCAGGTCTTCCGCGCGGCCGACAAGGACGTGATCATCGCCGTCGGCTCGGATAAGCAGTGGGCGGCCTTCTGCGGCGTCATCGGCCTGCCGGCCGAGGTGCGCGACGACCCGCGCTTTGCCAACAACCCGGCCCGTCTGCGGCACCGCGCGGAGCTGATCCCGCTGCTGGCCGAGCGTCTGGCCGGCCTGGCCTCCGCGCCGCTGCTGGAGGCCCTGCGCGCGGCCGAGATCCCGTGCGGCCCGATCAACAGCGTCCCGGACCTGCTGGCCGATCCGCATTACCTGGCGCGTGGCAATATCGTGGCGCTCGAGCACAGCCGCGCCGGCCAGGTCCGCTCCCTGGCCAACCCGGTGCGCCTGAGCGCGACGCCGGCCGCCTACCGCCTGGCGCCGCCGGCCCTGGGCGAGCACACCGACGCGGTGCTGCGGGAGTTGGGCTATACCGCCGAGGCGATTGCGGATTTGAAGGTGCACGGGGTGGTCTGACGGCCGGGCGCGCTTGGCTGTTTGCATGCCGGGAGCAGTAAGCGGTGGTAAGTCATCAATTGCCAGTCATCAGTAACCGGTAATCAGCAATCAGCAATCCGGCTCACTGCCCACTGTTCACCACTCACCACCCAATTACAACTCACGATTCACCATTTTCTCCTTACCACTCAATATCCCAACCCTATGCTCATCACCAACGCTCTCCTCGTCACCTGGGGCCCGACCCCGCAGTTGCTCACCGGCCACGCGCTTAAGATCGAAGGCGACCGGATCGCGGCCATCGGCCTGGAGGCGGACCTGCGCGCCCGCTATCCGGAGGCCGCCGTCTGGGATGCCCGCGGCCAGCTGCTGCTGCCGGGCAATATCTGCGCCCACACGCACTTCTACGGCGCCTTTGCGCGCGGCATGGCCATCCCCGGCGACGCGCCCAAGGACTTCCCTGAAATCCTGGAGCGGCTGTGGTGGAAGCTGGATAAGGCCCTGACGCTGGACGACGTGCGCGCCTCGGCCCTGGTCTGCCTGGTGGACGCCGTCAAACACGGCACCACCACGCTGATCGACCATCACGCCTCGCCCAACGCCATTGACGGCTCGCTGGACGTGATCGCCGAGGCCGTGGAGCAGGCCGGCCTGCGGGCCGTGCTGTGCTACGAGGTCACCGACCGCGACGGGCCGGACCGGGCCAAGGCCGGCATCGCCGAGAACATCCGCTTCATCAAGTCGCGCAATTCCCAATCACCCAATCTCGCGGCCACCTTCGGCCTGCACGCCGGCCTGACGCTCTCGGACGCCACCCTGGAGGCCTGCAAGGCCGCGCACGACGGCGGCTTCCACATTCACGTGGCCGAGCACGAGGCCGACGAGTACGACAGCGTCAAGAAGAGCGGCCAGCGCGCCGTGGACCGCCTGGCCCGCTTCGGCATCCTGGGGCCGCAGTCCATCGCCGCGCACTGTGTGCACATCGACTACGGCGAGGCCGGCCTGCTGCGCGCCAGCGGCACCTGGGTCACCCATCAGCCGCGCTCGAACATGAACAACGCCGTCGGCGCCGCCGATGTGGACGGCCTGCTGCGCGCCGGCGTCCCGGTCTGCCTGGGCAACGACGGCTTCTCCAACGCCATGTGGGAGGAGTGGAAGGCCGCCTATCTGCTGCACAAGGTGGCCCACCGCGACCCGCGCCGCGCCAACGGCCTGAACATCGTCCAGATGGCCATCCACAACAACGCCGCGCTGGCCGGCCAGTTCTTCCCGGCCGCGCCGCTGGGCGAGCTGGCGGTGGGCGCCTATGCCGATTTGATCCTGGTGGATTACCATCCCACCACGCCGCTTTCGGCCGGCAACCTGCCCTGGCACATCCTGTTCGGCTTTGAGCCCTCGGCCGTCACCGCCACCATCTGCGCCGGCCGGGTCTTGATGAAGGACCGCCAGCTGCTGTTTTTGGACGAGGCCGCCATCACGGCCCGCAGCCGCGAACTGGCCGCTCAGACCTGGCAGCGCTACAACGCCCTCTTCTAAATCACCCAGTTACTCAACTCCTTAATCACCCAATTACCCAATCATCATGACCACCTACACCCTCGCCATCCTCGGCGGCACCGGGCATGAAGGCTCGGGCCTCGGCCTGCGCTGGGCCCGCGCCGGCCACACCGTCCTGATCGGCTCGCGCTCGGCTGAAAAAGCCGAGGCCGCCGCCGCCGCAATGAACGCCCGCCTCGGCCAGCCGCTCGTGCGCGGGCTGGAGAACGCTCAGGCCGCCCAGGCCGCCGACATCGTGGTGCTGACCGTGCCGTACGCCGCCCACCAGGCCACGCTGGAGAGCGTGCGGGCGGCCGTGCAAGGCAAGGTCTTCGTGGATGTGACCGTGCCGCTCGTCCCGCCCAAGGTCTCGCGCGTGCAGCTGCCGGCCGGCGGCTCCGCCAGCCAGGAAGCCCAGGCCCTGCTCGGCCCCGGCGTCCGGGTGGTGACGGCCTTCCAGAATATCTCGGCCGAACACCTGAAGGACCCGGATCATCCCATCGATTGCGATGTGCTGGTGTGCGGCGACGACAAAGACGCCAAGGCCCTGGTGATCCAGCTGGCGGCCGACGCCGGGATGCAGGCCTGGGACGCCGGCCCGCTGGCCAACGCCGTGGTGCCGGAAGGCCTGACCTCGGTGCTGATCGGCCTGAACGCCCGCTACAAGGTCAAATCCTCCGGCCTCAAGCTCACCGGCCTCGGCTAATCTCCAATCACCCAATCCCTCCCTCACCCAATTGCCCATGCCCTCTCTCACTCTCACCGCCTTGCCCGGCATCCCGCTGGTCCGGCCGGGCGATGACCTGCTCGCCATCACCCTGGCCGGCCTGGGCGCCGCCGGGCTGACCCTGCAGACCGGCGACGTGCTCGTCTACGCCCAGAAGATCGTCTCGAAGGCCGAGGGCCGGCTGGTGGACCTGGCCACGGTGGTGCCCTCCGCCCGCGCCGAGGAACTGGCGGCCGTCACCCAGAAGGATGCGCGCTTCATCGAAGTCGTGCTGGCCGAGACCCGCGAGGTCCTGCGCGTCCGCTTCAACACCCTGATCGTCGAGCACCGGCTGGGCTTTGTGTGCGCCAACGCCGGCGTGGACCGCTCGAACGTCGGCCCGCACGGCGAAGGCACGGCCGAGTACCTGCTGATGCTGCCGGCCGACCCGGACGGCGCCTGCCGGCGCCTGCGCGACGGGCTGCGCGCCGCCACCGGCGCCGACGTGGGCGTGATCATCAACGACTCGCACGGCCGCGCCTGGCGGCAGGGCACGGTGGGCGTGGCCATCGGGGTGGCCGGCCTGCCGGCGCTGCTGGACCTGCGCGGCAAGCCGGACCTGTTTGACTATGCCCTGCAGATCACCCAGGTGGGCCTGGCCGACGAGCTGGCCGCGGCCGCCTCGGCCCTGATGGGCCAGGCCGACGAGGGCCGGCCCATCATCCACCTGCGCGGCGTCCCGTATCCCTTCCGCGAGGGCGAAGCCCAGGAGTTGATCCGCCCGCGCGAGATGGATATGTTCCGCTGATCCCCGGCTGGCAGCCCTCACTGACCCTTGACTAAACCTATGCCCACTCTGCCTGAAAGCTTCGCCGACCTCTTCACTCCCCAAAAGCGCGCCTTTGCCTATCTGGCCCTGGTGCTCAAGGATGGCTCGCCGCAGGTCACGCCGGTCTGGTTTGACTGGGACGGCACGCACCTGATCATCAACACGGCCCGCGGCCGGGTGAAAGACCGCGCGCTCCAGCGCCGCGCGCGCGTGGCCCTGGCCATCAGCGATCCGGCCGATCCGTACCGCTACATCCAGGTGCAGGGCCGGGTGGCTGAGGAGACGGAGGCCGGCGCGCGCGAGATGATCGACCAGCTCTCGCAGAAGTATGAGGGCCGGCCCTATCCCTGGTATCGCGGCGAGACGCGGGTGACCTACAAGATCCAGCCCGAGAAATTCCAGCCGGAAAAATGACCACCCTGCTGGAGACGGTGCGGACGCGCCGCTCGATCCGCCGTTACACGGATCAGCCGGTGCCGGCCGAAGCCCTGGCCCGCTTGTTGGAGGCGGCGCGCTGGGCGCCCTCGGCCCACAACCGCCAGCCGTGGCGCTTCGCGGTCCTGCGCGAGGCCGGGGCCAAGGCCCGGCTGGCCGAGCGCATGGGGGCCCGCCTGCGCGCTGACCGGCTGGCCGACGGCGATCCGGCGGAGGCCGTGGAGCGCGATGTCGCCCGCTCGCACAGCCGGATCACGACGGCGCCGGTGGTGGTGGCGGCCTGCCTGAGCATGGCCGAGATGGACGCTTACCCGGACCGCCGGCGCAAGAAAGCCGAATACATCATGGCCGTCCAGAGCACGGCCCTGGCGCTGCAGAACCTGTTGCTGGCCGCCCACGCCGAGGGCTTGGGCGCCTGCTGGCTGTGCGCGCCGCTCTTCTGCGCCGAGGCCGTGGGCGCCGCCCTGGGCCTGCCGGCCGATTGGGAACCCCAAGCCCTCATCACACTCGGCTACCCGGCCGACTCAGGCAAGCCGGCCGTCCGCAAGCCGCTGGCGGAGGTGGTGCGGGACGCGTAAAGCTGGCCCGCGGCCGCTGTCGGTGGCTGTTTGCTGATCAACGCCTATGAACATCGTCGCCCTGGCCGGCGGCGTGGGGGGCGCCAAGCTCGCCCACGGCCTGGCCCACAACCTGTCCCCGGCCGAGCTCACCATCGTCGTCAACACCGGCGACGATTTTGAGCACCTCGGCCTGTGGATCGCGCCCGATCTGGATACGGTCCTCTACACCCTGGCCGGCCTGGCCAACCCGGAAACCGGCTGGGGCCAGCGCGACGAGACCTGGAACTGCCTGCAGGCGCTCGGCCGGCTGGGCGCGCCCACCTGGTTCGGGCTGGGCGACCGGGATCTGGCCACGCATCTGGAACGGACGCGCCGCCGGCGGGCCGGCGCAACCTTGACCGAGGTGACGGCCGCCCTGTGTCAGGCGTGGGGAATCGGGCCGCGCGTCCTGCCGATGGCGGATGCGCCGGCGCCGACGCTGGTGGAGACCGACGAGGGCGTGCTGGCGTTTCAGGAATACTTTGTCCACCGGCGCTGTGCGCCGCGCGTGCAGGCGGTGCGCCTGACGGCCGCCGAACCGGCGCCCGCGGTCCTGGCCGCGCTGGAGGCCGCCGCGGCCGTGGTCATCTGCCCGTCCAACCCCTTCCTGAGTGTGGACCCGATCCTGAACCTGCCCGGCCTGCGCGAGCGGCTGGCCGGCAAGCCGGTGGCCGCCGTCTCGCCCATCGTCGGCGGGCAGGCGCTTAAGGGGCCGGCCGCCAAGCTGCTGGCCGAGCTGGGGCGGGAGGTGAGCGCCGTTGCCGTGGCCGCGCACTATCAAGGGCTGGCGGCCGGCTTCGTGCTGGATCAGGTGGATGCGGCGCTGGCGCCGGCCATCGAAGCCCTCGGCCTGCGCGTCCGGGTGACGGACACCGTCATGCGTTCCGACGCCGACCGCGCCCGCCTGGCCCAGGAAACGCTGGCCTTCGTCCACAGCCTGCCCGCCGCGCACTGATTACTAAGCGCCGCCGCACCCTATGCCCCTCTGGGCCATCCTCCCCGTCAAACCTTTTCGCCAGGCCAAGAGCCGGCTGGCCGGCGTGCTCACCCCGGCCCAGCGCCTGCAGCTCACCCGTGATCTGCTGACGCGCACCCTGGACGTGCTGGCCCAGGTGCCGGCCGTCGGCCGGCGGCTGGTGATCAGCCGGGACCAGGAGGCCCTGGCGCTGGCCCGCCGCCACCACGGCTACACCATGACCGAATCCGGCACCGGTTTCCTCGACCTCAACGTCGCCCTGCGGCGCGCCACGCTGGTGGCGCGGGGGTTTGGGGCCACCGGCGTGGTGGTGCTGCCGGCCGACCTGCCGCGCCTGCGGCCCGCCGATGTGGAAGCCCTGATCGGGACCGACCTCAGCGCGCCGGCGGTGGCCATCGCCCCGGACCGGCACGGCGCCGGCACCAACGGCCTGCTGGTGCGGCCGCCCGGCCTGCTGGCGTATGCGTTTGGCGAAGGAAGTTATGAAGCGCACCTGGCCCAGGCGCGCGCTGTCCAGGTGGAGCCGCGCCTCGTTCACGTTCCCGGCCTGGCCTTTGACCTGGATACCGCCGATGATTGGGCCTTGAATCAGGAGTATACTTCGGCGCACATCCCGCCCGATCCCACTCGGAGGCCCACATCATGACCCGTCATCCCCGCGTAGCGCTGTATTTGCAGGACGCCCATGCCCTGCAGGACGGCATCAAATATGCTCAATACGCCGAGCAAAAAGGCTTTGAGGCCGTCTGGCAGGCCGAGAGCCGGCTGGTGCGCGACGCCATCGTGCCGATGGCGGCCTTTGCGGCCACCACCAGCAAGCTCAAGATCGGCTCGGGCGTGATCAACAACTGGACGCGCAACATCGGCCTGCTGGCCGCCACCTTCCTCACCCTGGACGACCTGGCCCCCAACCGCATCATCTGCGGCATCGGCGCGTGGTGGGACCCGCTGGCCAAGAACGTGGGCATTGAGCGCCGCAAGCCGCTGCTGGCCATGCGCGAGACAATCGAGGTGATGCGCCGGCTGCTGCGGATGGAGAACGTCACCTTCCAGGGCGAGTTCCACAAGGTCACGGGCATCGAGCTCGACGTCGTCCACGGCCGGCGTGAGCCGCGCCACGTGCCCATCTACATCGGCGCCACCGGCGACAACATGATGGAGATGACGGGCGAGATCGCCGACGGCGCGGTGCTTAACTACTGCGTGCCGCCCGAGTACAACGACAAGGCCCTCGAACTGCTGGACAAGGGCGCCAAGAAAGCCGGCCGGCGCGTGGACGATATCGACCGGCCGCAGTTGGTGGTCTGCGCCGTGGACCCCGACCGCAAGAAGGCCATCGAGGCCGCCAAGGTGCTGCTGACGCAGTACCTGGCCCAGCAGCCGCACATCGCCAAGGCCTCCGGGGTGAGCGACGACATCGTCAAGAAGGTGCAGTCCATCCTGGGCTGGCCGGCCACCAAGGAGCAGGTGCACGAGGCCATGCAGTACGTGCCGGATGAGTTCGTGCTCAAGATCTCGGCCACCGGCACGCCTGAGGAAGCGCGCGCCAAGGTGCAGGAGTACATCAACCGCGGCTGCACCTGCCCGATCCTGTATCCCATGGCGGACCCGTATCTGATGATCGATACGTTCAGCCCGCTGGCGGCCTGAAGACCGCCTTCAATCAAACGCGTCTGACAATCAATAACCGAGGGGCGGGGCGCAGCCGCCCCTCGGCCGTTCCCGCCTCGGCGCCGGGCCGCACCTGGCCTGAAGCCATCTACGGGATATGGTAAAATTTGTCAGCATCGTGATATATCAGCAATATATCAGTATACAAACTAGAAGGAGGTGCCGCACCTTCGATCCGCCGTTCAGCGTCTCTCCGTCGTAATCGCCACACCCGTCCACAAGGAGTCTGCTCTCCATGTCCGCTTTCCCCTCGCGTGCGCGCGTCGTCGTCATCGGGGCCGGCATCGTCGGCAACAGTATGGTCTATCACCTGGCCAAGCTCGGCTGGCGCGATATCGTCCAGATCGACAAAGGCCCGCTGCCCAACCCGGGCGGCTCCACCGGCCACGCGTCCAACTTCATCTTCCTGGTGGACCACTCCAAGGAGATGGCTAAGTTCACGCTCGACAGCGTGCGGCAGTACAAAGAGCTGGGCGTCTTCACCCAGTCCGGCGGCATTGAGGTTTCGCGCACCCCGGAGCGGGTGGAAGAGCTGAAACGCCGCATCACGTCCGGCAAGTCCTGGGGCATCGACGCCGAGATTATCTCCCCGGCGCGGGTCAAGGAGCTGGTGCCGTACATCAACGAGAAGATCATCAAGAGCGGCTTCTATACCCCCGGCATCGGCGTGGTAGATTCGCTGCGCGCCGGCACCCTGATGCGCGAATACGCCCAGAACCTGGGCGCCCTGCAGTCCTTCGCCAACACCGAGGTGACCGGGATGGGCGTCAAGCACGGGCGCATCCACAGCGTCACCACCGACCGCGGCACCATTGAAGCCGAGATCGTGGTGATCGCCTGCGGCCTGTGGGGCCCGCGCCTGGCCGCCATGGCCGGCGCGTCCATCCCGCTGGTGCCGGCCGTCCACCAGATGATCAGCGTCGGCCCGGTGCCGCAGCTGATGGACACGGTCGGCGAGATCAAGTACCCGATCATCCGCGACGTGGACACCAACTGCTACGAGCGTCAGCACGGCAGCGACATGGAGATCGGCTCCTACGCGCACCGCCCGATCCTGATGAACGCGGACGACGTGCCCTCCAACAAGGCCGCCAAGCTCTCGCCGACCGAGATGCCTTTCACCGCGGAAGATTTCGACCTGCAGTTGGAGCAGGCCTTGGAGCTGATCCCGGACATCCTGAGCAACCC
>JAEURL010000333.1 GCA_016789165.1 Anaerolineales bacterium
CCGACACCACCTCCACCATCAAGAAGGCCGCCAAGCCCAACCAGAGCGAGTCCTTCATGATGATGCACGAGCTGCCGGACGACGACCCGGATGTGCTGGCCAAAGCCCCGCTGGCCGGCCCCAACCAGTGGCCGGCGGCCCTGCCGGATTTCAAGCCGGCCGTGCGCGCCTACAACCAGGCCCTGGTGGATCTGGGCCGGCGGCTGGTGCCGGCCGTGGCCGTGGCTCTCGGCGCCGGGCCAAACGACCTGAACGCCGACTTCGTCCGGCCGACCACATTCCTGCGCCTGCTCTATTACCCGTCCCAGCCCCCGCACAGCCCGGACGACCTGTTCGGCTCCAACCCGCACACCGATTACGGCTTCCTGACCCTGCTGGCCCAGGACGACGTGGGCGGCCTGCAGGTGCGCAACCGCGCCGGGGACTGGGTGGACGCGCCGTATATGCCCGGCGCGCTGGTGATGAACTCCGGCGACATCCTGCACCGCTGGAGCAACGGCTACTTCATCTCCACGCCCCACCGCGTCATCAACCGCTCCGGCCGCGCCCGCTATTCGTGCCCGTTCTTCTTCGACCCGGACATGCACTCGCGGATCGCGCCCGTGCCCAGCCGCATCAGCGCCGACCACCCGGCGCGCTTCGAGCCGCTCGTCTACGGCGATTTCCTGATGGGCCAGCTGCGCGCCAACCACGACCAGCACGCCCAGCGCGCCGAGCCCAAGATGATGTAAGCCGGCGGGAGGTATGCCCATGGCCAGTCCCCAGCTTGCCGCCCTGATCCAGCAGCTGAAGGCCGAGCGCGCCCCCGTGGTTCAGCTCCTGGAACAGGTGGCGGCCGGCCGCGTGCCGTTACAGGCCTTTCTGGACCTGGCGCGCCAGCAGCCCATCCCGGAGGTCCCGCCCGGCAGCTGGCGGGCCGTGGACGCGGCCGGCGTGCGCGGCGAATGGATCATGGCGCCAGGAGTCCCTGGCGCGGCGCCAGGAGTCCCTGGCGCGGCGCCGGGCGTGCCCGCAGCGGCGCCCGGCGCGGCCGTCATCTTTTACATCCACGGCGGCGGCTGGTTCCGCGGCTCGCCGGCCGTCTACCGCGACTTCCTGGGCCGGCTCTCGGCCGAGGCCGGCTGGCCGGTCTTCGCCGTCCAGTACCGGCTGGCCCCGGAGGCCCCCTTCCCGGCCGGCCTGGACGACTGCGTGCGAGCCTATGACTGGCTGCTGGAACAGGGCCGCCAGGCCGCGCAGGTAATAATCATGGGCGACTCCGCCGGCGGCAATCTCGTGCTGGCCGCCGCCCTGCGGCTGCGCGAGCTGGGCCGGCCGCTGCCCGCCGCCCTGGCCTGCCTCTCGGCCGTCACCGACCTGGCCGTCACGGGCGAGACCTTCCGCACCAATCAGGCGGCCGATCCCACGCTGGGCGGCAGCCCGCTCATGGACTTGGTGGTGCAAATGTATCTGGGCGGCCGCGACCCGCGGCAGCCGCTGGCCTCGCCGCTCTACGCCGATCTGCGCGGCCTGCCCCCGCTGCTCATCCAGGTGGGCTCGGCCGAGGTCCTGCTGGATGACTCGCGCCGCCTGGCCGAGCGCGCCCGGGCGGCCGGCGTGGACGTGACCCTGGAAGTCTGGGACGACCTGCCGCACGTCTTCCAGTTCTACCCCGAACTGCCGGAAGCCCACCAGGCCGTCGAACGGATCGGGACCTTCATAGCCCAACACCTCACCGCATGACCAAAATCACGCTCCTCGGCGCCGGCAGCGCCGTCTTCTCCCTCAACGTCGTCCGCGACCTGTGCCTGACGCCCAACCTGCGCGGCAGCACCGTCCACTTCATGGACATTGACGCCGGCCGGCTGGACGCCGTGCACGCCCTGTGCGCGCGCTACGCGGCCGAGGTCGGCCTGGAGCTCAACCTGCTCAAGACCACGGACCGGCGCGCCGCCCTGGCCGGCGCCGACGTGGTGCTCAACACCGCGCTGACCGCCGGCTATGACCGGCTCTTCGCCGGCTGGGACCTGGCCCACGGCCTGGGCTACCGCTTTGGCGGCAGCCTGCACGTCAGGCACGACGAGGCCTTCTGGATCAACTTCTACCAGCTGCGCTTCTTCGAGTCCGTCATCCAGGACGTGCTGGAATTGTGCCCGCGGGCCTGGTACCTGCAGATCGGCAACCCGGTGCTGGCCGGCGTCACCCTCCTGGCCCGCCAATATCCCCAGGCCAAGCTCGTCGGGCTGTGCCACGGCTTCGCCGGCGTCTACCATCTGGCGGACGCGCTCGGCCTGAGCCACGCCGGGCTCACCTACGAGATCCCGGGCGTCAACCACTTCGTCTGGCTGAACAAGTGCTACCACAACGGCCAGGACGTCTTCCCGCTGCTGGACCGCTGGATCGAGACCGAGGCGCCCGCCTATTGGAAGACCTGCGGCCCCGGCGACCCGGTCGGCCCGAAGATGGTGGACCTCTACCGGCGCTATGGCGTCTTCCCCATCGGCGATACCGGGAGCTGGGGCGGCGGCTCGTGGGGCTGGGAGTATCACGCCGACGCCGAGGCCGAGCAGCGCTGGCACGAGGACCCGCCCGTGCAGTGGGACGCCCACTTCGCCCGCAGCGCGGCCCAGTTCCAGGCCATCCAGGCCGTCAGCACCGACCCGGCCGCGCGCGTCACCGCGCTCTTTCCGCCCGAGCACTCGCGCGAGATCATCGTGCCCATGATTGAATCCCTGGTCTGTGATCTGCCGCGCGTGCTGATCGGCAACGTGGCCAATGCCGGCGGCTACGTGCCGGGCCTGCCGCTTGATTTCGCCGTGGAGGTGCCGGCGCTGGTGAGCGCGCGCGGGGTCCAGCCCATCCAGACCACGCCCCTGCCGGCCGCGGTGCTGGCGCACGCCCTGCGGGATTACGTGGCGCCCGTCAACCTGGAGCTGGCCGCCTATGCCGGACGCAGCCGCGGGCTGCTGCTGGACCTGATCATGCTGGACCCCTGGACGCGGTCGGAGCGCCAGGCGCGGGCGCTGCTGGACGCCATCCTGGCCCTGCCCTATCATCACGAACTGCGCGAGCACTATCAATAACCGGGGAGGCCGCCGCATGCGCCGTCTGCAGGACAAAGTCGCTATCGTCACCGGGGCCGCCTCCGGCATTGGCCAGGGCACGGCCGAGCTCTTCGCCGAGGAGGGGGCGCGGCTGGTGCTGGTGGACCGCGACGCCGCGGGGCTGGAGACGACGGCCGGCCGGCTGCGGGCCGCCCCCCATTCGCCTTCGGCTCCGGGGGCCGGCGGCGCTCCGGTCATCACCGTGGCCGGCGACGTCTCCCAAGCGGCCACCAGCGAGCGCGTGGTGCAGAGCGCCCTGGCCGCCTACGGCCAGATCGACGTGGTGTTCAACAACGCCGGCATCATGCCCTATGGCGACCTATCGGGCTTCAGCGAGGCGCTGTGGGACGAGGTCCAGGCCGTCAACGTCAAGGGCATGTTCCTGATGTGCAAGGCCGTCATCCCCCACATGCTGGCGCGCGGGCGCGGCTCGATCATCAACACCTCGTCCGTGATGGCCACGCTGACCGAGCCCGGCTACGAGGCCTACACCACCTCCAAGGCCGGCGTGCAGGGCCTCACCCGCGCCCTGGCCGTCTCCTACGCCGAGCAGGGCGTGCGCGTCAACGCCGTCTGCCCCGGCTGGGTGGACACCCCTCTGAACCGCAAAGTGGCCGAGGACCTGGGCGGGCTGGACAAGCTCTACCCGATCATCAAGCGCCAGCAGCCGCAAGGCCGCATGGCCAGCACGCGCGAGGTGGCCTACGCCGTGCTCTTCCTGGCCTCGGATGAGGCCAGCGCCGTCACCGGCAGCCTGCTTTACGTGGACGGCGCCTCGTCGGCCGCCATCTAGGCCATGCCTTACCGCAGTTCGGCCTGGTTCGATCACCCGGGCGAGCTCGGCCTGCAGAACCGGGCCGTGCTGCGCACGCTCGGCTGGACGCCGGATTTCTTCCGCGGCAAGCCCGTCATCGGTGTGGCCAACTCCTGGAGCGAGCTTAACAACTGCCACCTCGGCCTGCGCGGCCTGGCGGCGGCCGTCAAGCGCGGCATTGTGGCCGCCGGCGGCGTGCCGCTGGAGTTCGAGACCCTCTCGCTGGGCGAGGAACTGATGAAGCCCAGCGCCATGCTCTACCGCAACCTGGTGGCGATGGAGGTGGAAGAGGCCCTGCGCGCCTACCCGCTGGACGGCGTGGTGCTGCTGGGCGGCTGCGACAAATCCATCCCCGCCCAGCTCATGGCGGCCGCCAGCGCGGATCTGCCGGCCCTCCAGGTCTGCGCCGGCCCCAAGACGCCCGGCCGCTGGCGCGGGCAGGCCGTCGGCTCGGGCACGGACTTGTGGCGCTATTGGGATGAGTATCGGGCCGGCCGGCTGGCGCGCGCCGAATGGGAGGCGCTGGAGGCCGCCTTCGCCTGCAGCGCCGGCACCTGCAACACGCTCGGCTCGGCCTCCACCATGGCCATCCTGGCCGAGGCCCTGGGCCTGATGCTGCCCGGCGGGGCCAGCCTGCCGGCCACGGACGCCCGCCGCGAGGCGCACGCCGAGGCCAGCGGCCGGCAGAGCGTGGCGCTGGTCCAGGCGGACCTGCGTCCCTCGCGCCTGCTCACCCGCGCCGCCTTCGAGAATGCCCTGCACGTCTACGCCGCCTGCGGCGGTTCCACCAACGCCATCCTGCACCTGCTGGCCCTGGCCGGCCGGCGCCTGATCCCGCTCAGTCTGGACGACTTCGACCGCGTCGCCCGCCAGACGCCGCTGCTGGTGGACGTCCAGCCGGCCGGCGCGCACCTGATGGCCGAGTTCGACGCGGCCGGCGGCGTGCCGGCCTTGCTGACCGAACTGCGGGACCGGCTGGACCTGGACTGCCTGACCGTGGCCGGCCAGCCCCTGCGCGCCAGCCTGGCCCCGGTGCTGGATGCGGCCGTCATCCGGCCGCTGGCCGCGCCCCTGCAGGCCGCCGGGGGCCTGGCCGTCCTGCGCGGCAACCTGGCCCCGCGCGGCGCCGTTCTGCGCGTGAGCACGGCCGCGCCGGAACTGCTCCGGCACCGCGGGCCGGCCCTGGTCTTTGAAGCCTACGAAGACATGCTGGCGCGCATCGACGACCCGGCCCTGCCCGTCAGCGCGGACACGGTGCTGGTCCTGCGCAACGCCGGCGCGGTGGGCGTGCCCGGCCTGCCGGAATGGGGCGCGCTGCCGATCCCGCAGAAGCTGCTGGCCCAGGGTGTTAAGGACATGGTGCGGATCAGCGACGCGCGCATGAGCGGCACCAGTTACGGCACCGTGGTCCTGCACGCCGCGCCCGAGGCCGCCGTGGGCGGGCCGCTGGCCCTGGTGCGGGACGGCGACCTGATCGAGCTGGATGCGCCGGCGCGCACACTGACCCTGCACGTGCCCGCGGCCGAGCTGGAGCGCCGGCGGGCGGCCTGGCAGCCGCCCCGCAGCGCCCACCGGCGCGGCTACCCGCGCCTGTATCAAGCGCACGTGCTGCAGCCGGACGAGGGCTGCGATTTCGATTTCCTCCGCCCGCGCACGCCGGAGGATCTGGCGTTCGTGCCCCCCACCCTCGGCCGTTCCTGACGGCCGGCCCATGCCCCAAGCGAGGCCCCATGACCGCGTCCAATGCTGAACTGGTCGAGCGTGCCCGGCGGGTGATGCCGGGCGGCGTGAGTTCCGTCAACCGCGTCCTGCCCTGGCCGCTGGCCTTTGTGGAGGCGCAGGGCGCTTATCTCACCGACGCCGACGGGAAGCGCTACCTGGATTACCACGCCGCCTTCGGGCCGTACATCCTGGGGCACAACCACCCGCGCGTCAACGCCGCCGTGCGCGCCGCCCTGGAGCGCCTCGACCTGATCGGCGCCGGCGTCACCGACCTGGAGGTGGAGCTGGCCGAGAAGCTGGTCCAGCACATCCCGTGCGCCGAGCGCGTCATGCTGGCCAACAGCGGCTCGGAGGCCACCTACTACGCCCTGCGCCTGGCGCGGGCCGTCACCGGCCGGCGCAAGATCATCAAATTCCAGGGCACCTACCACGGCTGGCACGACGCCGTGCTGATGAACATCATCAGCCCGCCCGAGAAGATCGGCCAGAAGGACCTGGGCTCGCTGGGCATGCTGCCGGAGGTGGTGGACCACACCCTGATCCTGCCCTTCAACGACGTCGAGGCCGTCCACGAGCTGATGGGGGCGCGCGGCGACGAGATCGCGGCCATCCTGGTGGAGATCATTCCGCACAACATCGGCATCGTCCTGCCCCGGCCCGAATTCCTGCAGGCGCTGCGCGCGCTAGCCGACCGGCACGGCGCGGTCCTGATCTACGACGAGGTCATCACGGGCTTCCGGCACGGGCTGGGCGGCTACCAGGGGATCTGCGGCGTCCTGCCGGACCTGGCCGCCTTCGCCAAGGCCATGGCCAACGGCTTCCCGATCTCGGCCCTGGCCGGCCGCGCCGCGCTGATGGACCGCTTCGCGCCGGGCGGCGGGGTGCTGCTCTCCGGCACCTACAACGGCCACGCCCTCGGCGCGGCGGCGGCGCTGGCCACCATCGCCGAGCTGGAGGACGGCAGCGTGCATCGGCACTGCTTCGCCCTGGCCGAGCGCTTGCGGGCCGGCCTGCAGGCGCTCGGGGATGAGCTGGGCCTGACCATGAAGGTGGTCAGCTTCGGCTCGGTGGTGGTGCCGTATTTCCTCGAGGGCGCTATCACCACCTACACCGACCTGCTGCGCAACGACACCGCCCGCGACGTGGCCTTCCGCAAGGCCATGTGCGAGCGCGGCATCTTCATGATCCCCACCGCGCTCAAGCGCAACCACCTCAGCGCCGCCCACACCGCCGCCGACATCGACCGCACGTTGGACGAGGCCCGCACGGTGCTGAAGACCTTAGCCTGAGGAGGGCGCCCATGCACCTGGAACAGCGCCAACGCGCGCACGCCTGGCTGCGGCAGCACGGCTTTGATTGTGCCCTGTTCAGCGCGCCGGCCAGCGTGGCCTGGCTCACCGGGCTGGCCCCGGCCGTGCAGACCGGGCCGAGCCCCTTCGCGGGCGGCCCGCCCCTCGTCTGGTACGCCGGCGGCGATTTCAGCCTGATCGTGCCGGACAGCCTGGCCGCCGAGGCCGGCCGGCCCGGCCTGCCCGTGCTCACCTACGCGGCCTATGCCTACCAGACGCCGGTCACCGCCGTCCAGCAGCTGGCCGCCCGCGTGCGCGCGCTGACCGAGAACGCCCGCGGCCAACTGGGCGCCGAGCAACAATCCCTGCCCGCGCACCTGTGGCCGGCCGGCGCGCTCGGGCTGGATGGCCGGCTGGACGATTTGCGGCTGGTGAAGACGGACGAGGAGCTGGCGTTCCTGCGCCGCAACTTCGCGCTGACGGACGCCGGCCACGCCGCCGGCCGGCGGGCGGTGCAGATCGGCCTCCGCGAGATCGACGTCTGGACGGCCGTGCAGAGCGCCATCGAACAGGCGGCCGGCGGGCGGGTGGTGTTGGGCAACGACTGCGTGGCCGGATATCGCGAGAACAACGTCGGCGGCTGGCCGGGTGATTTGCCCCTGCGCCCCGGCGACAGCCTGATTCTCGACCTGAGCACGCGCGTGGACGGCTACTGGAGCGACAGTTGCGGCACGTACTATGCCGGCGGGCCGAGCGAACGCCAGGCGGCCGTCCACCGCACGGTCCAGGCGGCCCTGGAGCTGGCC
>JAEURL010000369.1 GCA_016789165.1 Anaerolineales bacterium
GACGCGCGCGCTGTGGCTGATCGATTACGCCGACCTGTCCACCTACGCGCCTGAGACCCTGACCGCCGGGCGCTACCTGGCCGCCGGCTGGGCCGTGATCGCCGGGGCCAAATGGCAGGCGCTGGCCGCCAATCTGCAGTCCCTGGTGGCGGTGCAGGGCAATATTGTGGCCTTCCCCTTTGCCCTGCTGGGGGCCTGGCGGCTGCGGCGGCAGCCGCTCTTCCAGGCGGCGGCCCTGTATGCGGGCCTGCTCTTCCTGGCCATGACCTTCGCCTTCACCTGGCCGGGGCTGTTCGGCGGCTTCCTGCACTCGGGCACGGCCTTGCTGGTGTTCATGGGGCCGGCCGCGCTGGTTGGGCTGGACACGGCCGTGGAGGCCGCCGCCCGCCGGCTCAAGCACTGGCAGCCGGAGCGGTCCAAGCCCATCTTCATGACTCTGCTGGTGGCCGGCGTTTGCCTGCTGGCCGTGCTCCGCTTCCCGGCGGCCGCGGCCGGCACCCGCGCGGCCGATGCCGTGTATGCCGAGATCGGCGGCTGGCTGGAGCGGGAGGCCGGCGGGCCGGCGGTGGTGGCCGTCAACAATCCGCCGGCCTTCAAGTACCACACCGGCTGGCCGGCCATCGTGGTGCCGGCCGGCGGGCCGGACATGCTCCTGCGCGCCATGGCCGATTTTCAAGCGCGCTGGCTGGTGCTGGACGTGAACGTGGCGCCCGGGCTGGCCGGCCTCTATGACCAGCCGGCCGCCGAGCCGCGTTTGCGCCTGCGCGCCACGTTCCAGGACGCGGCCGGCCGGCCCGTCTATCTGCTCGAACGCCTGCCTGACCCTTGACCTGTGCCATGCGCCTGCTTTCACCAGCCCGCCTCTTCCTGCTCCTCGCCGGCCTCAGCCTCGCGACCTACTTGGCCGTCAGCGGCTGGGCGGCCACACTGGGCTATCCGCTCGACGATGCCTGGATCCATCAGACCTACGCGCGCAACCTGGCTTGGCGCGGCGAGTTCGCCTTTGTGCCCGGCCAGCCCTCCGCCGGCTCAACGGCGCCGCTGTGGTCGGCCCTGCTCGCCGTGGGCTATCTGGTGCGCCTGGAGCCGCGGTTGTGGACCTACGGGCTGGGCGGCCTCAACCTGGCGCTGACCGCCTGGCTGACGTGGCGGCTGGTGCTGGACCTGTGGCCGGAGCGCCGGCTGGCGGCGCTGGCCGCCGGCGCGGCCGTGGCTCTGGAATGGCATCTGGCCTGGGCCGCCGTATCCGGCATGGAGACCGGCCTGTTCGCGGCCCTGGCCCTGGCCGCCTTCGTCGTGCCGGCCCGGCGGCCGGCCTGGCTGGGGGTCTTGGTGGGCGTGAGCGTGCTGGTCCGGCCGGATGGTCTGACCTTGCTGCCGTTCGCGCTGGCGCGCGTTCTGGCGGGGGCCTTCCCGAATGGGCCGGCCGGCGGCTGGGACCTTCGCCGCCTGCGGCCGGGCCTTGCGCTCCTGGCCGGCTTCGCGGCCGTCTTCGGCCCGTATTTGGTCTTCAACGTCCTGCTGGCCGGCTCACCCTGGCCCAACACCTTCTACGCCAAGCAGGCGGAGTACGCCGAGATGCGGGACCTGCCCCTGCTCTGGCGGCTGGGCAGCGTCGGGCTGCAACCCCTGATCGGCGCGCAGTTGTTGGCGGTGCCCGGCCTGTTCCTGGCGGGCTGGGAGGCGGTCCGCGGCCGGCGGCTCGCTCTGGCGCTGCCCGGGCTGTGGGCCGGCGCCTGCGTGGCCGCCTACGTCCTGCGGCTGCCGGTCGTCTACCAGTACGGCCGCTACGTGATGCCCGTCATCCCGGTCCTGGTGGCGGTGGGCGTGGGCGGGCTGGGCGGGCGCCTGCGCTGGGGGGCGGCGCGGCTGGGGCCGCGTCTGTTCAGCCGGCCCTGGGCGGCCGCCTTGGGCGTGCTGCTGGTGGTATTCTGGGGGTGGGGGGCGCTGCTGTACCGCCGGGATGTGCGCATCATCGAGAGCGAGATGGTGGCGGCCGCGCGCTGGATCAATCAGAACACC
>JAEURL010000647.1 GCA_016789165.1 Anaerolineales bacterium
CCAATACAGCTCCTGGATGGTCGTGTCGAGCTCGCGCTCGGCCTTCGCCAGATCTTCGGCGCTCTGCTGAATGTCGGCGACGCTGAACGTGCCCTTGAACCTAACTTCGGACTTGGTGCGGATGTCCGGCACCACGGTGGCGGCGTGCGCCAGATCGCGGTAGAGGGCTTGTTTGAGGCTCAGGACATCGCGGGTCGCGATGGCGTCCGACAGGCTCACGCCCGGTTCGACGCCGGTGGCGGAATTGGTGCGGTTGATCCGCTGGATCAACTGAACGAGCTCGCCCGTGATCTGTTCGAGCTCGGCCAGGAGCGTGTCGGGCGCTTCAGCCGGCTTGTCGCCTTCCTGGACCTTGGCGTTGCGGATCAGGCGCTGCTTGAGCTGTTCAATGCGTTTCTTTTTGTCGGCTCTCAGGATCAGGGCTTCGGCGAGTTTCATCGGATGACCCTTTGTGCGATGAGGGTGCCACCTCGGCGGGGCGCACGCGCCGCCTGGCGGCAGAGGCCAAGGGCGGGGCGCACGCCAATCTTACCCGGATTTGCCTGGGCGATAAACGCGGCCGCGGCCCGCCGGCTTGGGCTCTCGAAATGGGCCGGCAAGGTATACTGCACCGGATTGGCCCCCGTCCGCTCACATCGCCGACGAGAAACTGTATGCCCAGATCAACGTCTTCGCAATTGCTGGAAAAGGACTCCCTGCGCTTGTTGCGCGCCGCGCTGGACCAACTGGAGGCCGGCTTTGCCGGGCTGCCGGCCCTGGCGCCGGAGGCCGGCGTGGACTGGCCGGCGGTGGAGCGCGTGCTGCTGGAGGCGGCCGAACGCCTGCAGGACAATTACCCCTATTTCCATCCCCAGTATGCCGGCCAAATGCTCAAGCCGCCGCACCCGGCCGCGCGGCTGGCGGCCATGCTGGCGTTGTGGATCAACCCCAACAACCACGCCCTCGACGGCGGGCGGGCCAGCTCCCGCATGGAAAAGGAGGCCGTGGCGGAGATCGCGGCCATGTTTGGCTGGTCCACCCACCTGGGCCACCTGACGGGCGGCGGCACCCTGGCCAACCTGGAGGCGTTGTGGGTGGCCGGCCGGCTCAATCCGTCCGGGTGCCTCCTGGCCTCCTCCCAGGCCCACTACACCCACAGCCGGATCAGCGCGGTGCTGCAGCTGCCTTACGAGTCGGTGGCCTGCGACCGCGCCTCCCGGCTTGACCTGGACGCCCTCCGGCGCCGGCTGGACCAGGGGGGCGTGGGCCTGGTGGTGGCCACCCTGGGGACGACGGCCACGGGCGCGGTCGATCCGCTGCCGGAACTGCTCGCCCTGCGCGCGCAATACGGTTTCCGCCTGCACGCCGACGCCGCTTACGGCGGTTACTTTCGCCTGGCCGGCAACCTGGAGCCGGCCGCCCGCCGCGCCTTCGACTGCCTGCCGGAGGTCGATTCCATTGTGGTGGACCCGCACAAGCATGGCCTGCAGCCCTACGGCTGCGGCTGTGTGTTGTTCAAGGATCCGGCGGTCGGCCGGTTCTACAAGCACGATTCGCCCTACACGTATTTCAGCTCCAGTGACCTGCATCTGGGCGAGATCAGCCTCGAGTGCTCGCGGGCCGGCGCCGCCGCGGTGGGTTTGTGGGCCACCCAGCGCCTGCTGCCGCTTACGCCCGGCGGCGAATTCGCGCGCGGCCTGGAACGCGGCCGCCAGGCCGCCGCTGAGTTGTACCGCCGGCTGGGCGCCGATCCGCGCTGGGTGACGGCTTTCGCGCCCGAGCTGGACATCGTCATCTGGGCGCCGCGCGCGGCCAGCGTCAGCCAGGCTTCCGCTCTGGCCCAGCGCCTCTTCGTCGAGGCCGAGCGGCGGCAGCTGTATCTGGCCCTGGCCAACCTGCCGGTCCAGTTCTTTGACCTGCCGGCCGGGATGCAGGCTGACCGCGATACGCTGACGTGTCTGCGCTCCGTGCTGATGAAGCCGGAGCATCTGGATTGGGTGCCGACGCTGTGGGAGCTGCTCAATCAGGCGGCGGACGCGGTGCCTGGCCCGCCGACGGGGTGACCCTGGGGCGGCGGTCAAACCCCTCGATCCCTGATAGTCAACGGGGTTGGGTCCGCTGCCAAAGGTCCGCCCGAAAGGGGGCGCCGCCCAGGTTCAGGGCGGCGTGATGCGGAAAAAGGGCTCGCCGCCGTCCATCGTCAGGCTCTGGCCATCTTCGGCGAGGACAATAGTGACTTGCCGCTCAGCGGTGGGCCAATCACCGGATTGGTCATACAGCCGCAGAACCAGCCCGTTAGCGTGGCGGTCCACCACTTCGTAGTGCCCCGTTTGATA
>JAEURL010000481.1 GCA_016789165.1 Anaerolineales bacterium
ACCGGCAGCGCCCGGCCTGCCTGCCCGAGGCGTGGCTGCAGGCGGTGGCCCGCTTCGGCCTGGCGCTGGAGCAATTCCTCGGCCGGCCCCAGGACGTCGAGTGGGCCATCGCCGCCGGCCAGGTGTGGATCCTGCAGAGCCGGCCGATCACGGCCCTGCCGCCGGAATTGGCCGCCGCCGCGCATTTCCCGGTGGAGTGGGCCGACGAACAGGAACGCCGCGCCAGCTGGCATCCGGTGGCATTGGAGAGCCATGCGCCCGGCGCCCTGCTCCTCCCGGCGGAGATCGATTACGTTAAAGCCCGCTTCGAGGGCGGCGACGCCGCGGTCACCTATGGCGGCGGCGCGCGGACGTTCTGGCGCAAGTACGTCAATGGCCGTCTCTATTGGGCGGCCGCGGAGAGCCCGGTGAGGCCGGCCGACCGGCGGATCCGCAGCGCCGCCCTGGAGGACCTCTTCACCCGTCTGGAAGAGCAGGATATCACCCTGTGGGAGCACTGGGGGCCGGAGGTCATCCGCGCCGCCGAGCGGCTGGCGGCCTTTGACGCGCAGGCCGCCGCGGGGCCGGCCCTGGCCGATCATCTCGAAGACACGCTGGCGGCCGCGCGGCGGCACTGGATGATCCACACCCTCAGTCCGCGCCAGCGGCTTGGCCGTCTGGCGGAGGCCTATCGGTCCCTGACCGGCGCGGGCCAGGCCGAGGCTGAGCCGGCCGTGGCGCAGCTGCTGGAGGGGGCCGATACTGTCCAGACACGTTTGATCGATGCTGTGTACAGCCTGGCGTGCCTGGCCGGCGAAGCGCCGGCAGTGGCCGCCCTGATCGCGGCCCGGCCGCCCGACCTGTATACGCGCCTGCGGGCGTTGCCGGCGGCGGTGCCGTTCCTGCGGCGCTTCGAGGAATTCCTGGCGGCGTATGGCGACCGGACCAGCCCCGGCCAGCCGGCCAAAACGATTCTGGCCGTCCTGCCCTGGCGGGAGAACCCGGAGTGGGTGCTGGGCCTGGTTGTTCCCTATCTGGCGCGGCCGGGAGAAGAGGCGCGGGAGGCGCCGGCCGCGGCGCGCCAGCGGGCCCAGGCCCGGCGGGACAGCCGGGTGGAGGCCCTGTGCGCGTCCAGCCCGGAACCAGGCCTGGCCGTGGAATTCCGGCGCCGGCTGGCCTACGCCCAGCGCGCGGCCACATTCCTGGACGATCACCACCACTACATCGACCAACTCACCGACGGGCAGTTTTATCAGGCCCTGCTCCACGCCGGCCGCTGGCTGGCCGCTCGCGGCGACTTAGCCCAGCCTGATGAGGCCGGCTGGCTGGAAATCGGCGAGATCCTGGCGGCCCTGCGCGACCCGGCGCCTCACCCGCTGCGGGCCGCGATTGCGGCGCGCCAGCGGCTCTACGCGGACTGGCGCCAGCGGCTGGCGCCCGCCAGCCTGGGCCGGCCGCCGGCCAAATTGCCGGAGCGTCCGCCGGACCAGCCGGCGAGCGCCGCGGCGGCCGAGCCGCCGCCTGACCCGGCGCTGCTCAACCGATTGTCGGGGCAGGGCGTCAGCCCGGGCCGCGCCTCCGGCCGCGCCCGCCTGGTTCCGCCAACAGCCGCGCTGTCGGACTTTCGCCCCGGTGAGGTGCTGGTGGCCGGCGATGCCGGCCCGCTGTGGACGCCGGTGTTTCCGGCCCTGGCCGGCCTCATCCTGGACGGCGGCCATGTGGGCCAGCACGCGGCCATTACCGCCCGCGAATTCGGCCTGCCCGCGGTCTTTGGCGCCCGCGAGGCGACGCGCCGCATTCCGGAGGGCGCTTGGGTGACCTTGGACGGCGCGCGCGGCACCGTCGAATGGGAACCGGAGCCAGGTGGCGGGCCAAGCGCCATTTAGATTTTGACCCACATCAAGTCGCGCCGGCCGACATAACGGGCTGGCGGACCCCTCTTTCGAATCAACACCCCAGTAGTGCTCCCAAACCCCACTGGAGGGGCGTTCGGCCTTTCCGCATTGGGCTTATCGTGTCCGGCAAGAAAGACGTGGGCGCGCGCTGCTGCTCATCGTCGGGTTCAACCAGGAGATCACGATGAGCACCTTCACTGCGCTGGCCGGCCCGCCCGCCACCCGGGCCCTCCCTATTCCAACCCGAGCTCAAGCTGCCAGCTCGGCCTTGAGCCTCGCCATCGAGGGCGTTGGCAAGCAGTACACGCGCGCCGTGTGGGGCCTGAGCGATCTCAGCCTGCACTTGGGGGTCGGTGTGCTGGGCCTGCTGGGCCCGAACGGCGCCGGCAAGTCCACGCTCATGCGCATTCTGGCCACCGTCACCCGGCCCACCACTGGCCGCGTCCTGTGGAATGGGACCGACATCGCCCGGGCGCCCGACGGGCTGCGCGCGGTGCTGGGTTATCTGCCTCAAGACTTTGGCGTTTATCCGCATCTCAACACCGTCGAGTTCCTCGAATACCTGGCGGCGCTCAAGGGCCTGGACGGCCGGACCGCGCGCCGGCGGATTGACGAGCTGCTCCAGCTGGTCAACCTGACCGAGGTTCGCCGGCGCCCGCTCGGCGGCTTTTCGGGCGGGATGCGTCAGCGCGTTGGCATCGCCCAGGCGTTGCTCAACGACCCGCGCCTGCTGATCGTGGACGAGCCGACCGCCGGGCTAGACCCGGAGGAGCGCGCCCGCTTCCGGAATCTGCTCAGCGATCTGTCCAGCGAGCGCATCGTCATCCTGTCCACCCACATCGTTTCCGACGTGGAAGCGACGGCCACCGCCATTGCGTTGATGAGCCAGGGACGCCTGCTGCGCCACGCGGCACCGGAAATACTGCTGCAGGAGCTCCAGGGTCAGGTCTGGGAATGGGTGGTGCCCAGCGCGGACCTGCC
>JAEURL010000573.1 GCA_016789165.1 Anaerolineales bacterium
TAGTGGCTCATCAGCTTGAAGATCGGGTTGAGGCCCAGCTGGGCGGCGCGGGTGAAGAAGCTTTCGTAGCCGGCGCTGATCCGGCCGGCGTTGGCGTCCGTGCTGGCGCCGATGCTGTTGATGGTGCTGATCGGGAAATCAAAGTGGAACCAGCGGATCCCCACCCGGTAGAACTCGTCGGCCAGCGCCGCGCCCTGCTCCAGCTTGTCGCGCGACGTGATCAGGCCGAAAGGCCAGTTGGCGGCGTCGGCCACCTGCGGCAGCGGGTCCACCAGCAGGACGCGCTGGCGCGGAAGGCCGTCGCCGGACAGGAAATAGACGCCCTTCTTGGTCAACCGCTGGGTGGGCAGGAAGGCGACGCGGCCCAGGCCGGCCACGTCGCGCACCGCGCCCACGCCCGGGTACTGCTCGCCCACCACGCTGTCGCGGTCCACCGTGATCCATTCGAGCGTGTAATTGATGGTGGCCGCCGCCGTGGCCACCACCACGGGGATGTCGTCGCCCAGGAAATACACGCCGCCAGTGGCCACCACCGGGGTTGCAGCCGCCGGCTCGTCCTGGGCGTAGCTCAGCACCGGCGCCGCCCACAGGCCGAGCGCCAGGCTGATCGAAACGATAGTTTGTCTGCGCATTGAAACCCGCCTGGCCGGTGCCGCGTGGAATCCCCTGGCTCAGCACTGGCCCAGGGCAATAGTAAGCACTGCCCCGGCGCTGTCCATCCACTAAAGATGCGGTTCGGTTCTCAGGAGTTTTGCTGAAGACAGATTACCCAGAAGTATCGCCGGGGCTCAACCCGGCGCGGCCTCCAGAAAGCGGATGCCGTAGTAGCGCAGCATGAACAAGCGCAGCGCCGTGTGGAGCGGATCAGCCAGGTAGCCGGTCTGCAGCGTCGTCACATCCAGCACCAGGGCGCCGGGCGGCGGCGTCCAGGCCGGGAGGTTGACCAGGTAGAGCGGCCGGACGGTGTGGGCGGGCGGCACCGGCGGCTCGCCGGCCGAAGGGATCAAGAGGACGGCGCGCGCCTGGCCGCGCCACTGGAAGGTGAGCTGGCGCGGGGCCTCGCGCACCTCGGCCACGCCCAGCTCACGGCGCAGGCCGATCTCGGCGAACTCGCGCAGGATGTGCTCGAGAGCCTGGTCCACGTGGCGCGGAGTCATGCGGCGCTGCAGACGCGCCATCGGCGCCACCACCTTGGCGGGATTGCCCTCCACCACCGAGCCGGGCGGGATGACGCCGCTGACCACGGCGCACGAATTGACGAAGGAGTTGGCGCCAATCTCGGTGCCGGGGTGCAGGAAGACGCCGGCCGCGCACCAGACCTTGTCGCCCACCGTGACGCCGGCCAGCTTGACCCAGTAGCCCTCGGTGGAGGGCAGGAACGAGCCGTGCGTGTAGACCAGGCTGCGCGCGCCCAGCGCCGAGCCGGCGCCGATGCGCACGTCTTCCTCGGTGTTGAGCAGGCTTTGCGGGCCGATATAGCTGCCCTGGCCCAGGCTCAGGCCGGCCGCGCCGTAGACCAGGGTGAAGCTGCTGATCTCGGCGTAGGCGTCCAGCGTCACATCGCCGCTGACGTTGATGAGCGTGAATGGGCGGACGACGCTGTGCGCGCCGAGGCGCACCCGCCGGCCCAGGACGGCCGAGAACCAGCCGATCTCGGCGCGCGGGCCAATCTCAGCGCCCAGGAACCAGCGCAGCAGCCAGGCCTTGAGGAAGGGCGGGCTGACGAAGATCAAGCCAAACAGCAGGGTGCGCATCACTGGCCCAACTCCAGGCCGCGGCTGGCGGCGCGCAGGGCGCGCGCACGGGCCGTCCAGTGCGCGGCGATCTCGGCCGGCGTGGCGAACCAGAAGTCCCCGCGCGCCCGCAGGTGCTCCCAGGCGGCCTGATACAGGGCCGCCCAGCCCGGGAAGAGCGCCGGGTCCAGCACGTACTCGTGCATGTCGGTCACAAAGCAGCCCCCCTGCGCGGCCGTCTGGTCGGCCAGGGCGCGCAGCTGGGCGCCAGGCTCGCCGGGATTATCAGCCCGGAAGCGGAAGAACTGATCATCCATCCAGGCCACGGGCAGCTGCAGGACTTTCAGCTCGCGGCGCGCGCGCTGGTGGAAGGGATAAAACGGCTCGGCCAGCCCGCGCCGCCAGCCCAAGTAGCGGTTGTGGATCAGCGACGAATCGTACTGCAGGCCGGCCTGCTCGTGCGCCAGCAGGGTGGCCTCCGGGTCGGCCGGATCCAGGTGCCAGTAATGATGGCGGTTGCCGGCCACCGGCTGGCCGGCGGCGGCCTCCAGACGCTCTTTCTCCGCCCGCAGGGCGGCCGGGTCCTGATAGGCGTTGTAGCTGGCGTGCAGGCCGATCTCGCAGCCGGCCGCGGCCAGGGCCGCGAACAGGGCCCGGAAGCGCGGCGCGGTTACGTCGTAGAACGGGTCCGGCGTGCGCGTGGCATATTCCCACAGCGAGCCCTGGCGTGGGACGAAGTAGAAGGCCGAGCGCAGGCCCAGCGCCCGCTCCAGCGCGATCCAATTCTCAAACTGCCAATGGTGGCGCCGGCCGCGCAGGACCGCCCAAGCGGCCGCCAGACCGGCCGGGCCTTGGCGTTGCAGCACCCGGGCCGGCTCCAGCCAGCGCACCACCTCGGGATAGTCCACGTCATGGCCGGAGGCGGCGGCCGCCTGCTTGCCGTTGGGCCAGCGCGGCTGGGGCGGCGGACAGCCCAGCTTGATGAGCGTCGTTTCCAGCCAGAGGCGCGCCGCCGAGGCCAGCGCCTGGCGGCCCACATCGGCCGTCAGCCAGACGGTGCCGGTCAGGTCCGCGAAGCCGCGCTGGTCCTTGGGCTGCGGCGGCTCGGCCTGCCCGGTCGCCAGCCAGAAGACGTCGAAGATCAGGTCGCGCGCGCACTGCGGCCCGCCGGCCGGCGCCGAGCCCAGCTCCCAGCCGGCCGGTGGACCCGGATCAAACAGTGGAAAGCGCCAGCCGTTCGCCTGCCCCACCCCGCGCAGGCGGACGGCGCTGGGCGCGGCCCAGGCCGCCAGGTTGGCGCGCAGGCTCAGCTTCGCGCGCGGGGCGGCGCCGGGGTCGACGACGTAGGCCACTTCGCAGTCGGCGTCGAGGGGCACGGTCTGCCAGGCCCAGCCGGCGCTCTCCAGCAGGAGGCGCCAGGTCCAGTGCACTTCCGGGCCGTGACGTTCGGCCACGCGCGGATCAATCGCCAGACGGAGCAAGTTGAATCCGATCACCAGAGTTGAGACATGCGAAGGGCGTGGTTCGCCGGCGGACGCGGGCCAGAACGCGTCGCCCCCGGCCGGGCCTGGCCCAAACTAAGGGCGGCCCGCGGGCCGCCCTAGGGTGTTATGGCGTTGTCGAGGCCCTCCACCGCCCCGCAAGGGTATCACGGGTTTGGGCCGCGTAGCAATACCGGCAGGAAGAGGCGCTGCACGCCCGTGATCGGGATGGTCTGCGTCGCCGTCGCCGTGGCCGTGGCCGTGGCGGTAAAGGTCGCGGTCTTCGGCGGCGGCAGCGTAGCCGTCGCGGTCGGCGTGCTGGTGTTGGTCGGCGTCTTCTGGGCCCCGGTGGTGGCCGTCGGGGTCGGCGTTTCAGTGGGTGTATCCGTCGCCGTGGCCGTGGGCGTCTGCGTCGCCGTGGGCGTCTCCGAGGGCGTCGGGGTCTCCGTAGGCGTCGAGCTCACCTCCGGCGTATTGCTGGGCGTCGGCGTCTCGGTCGGCGTCAGCGTCTGGCTGGGCGTGGGCGTGTTGGTCGGCGTATCGGTCGCCGTCGGCGAAGGCGTAGCCGAAGCGGTGGCCGTCGCGGTGGGCGTGTTGGTCGGCGTCTCGGTCGGCGTATTAGACGGCGTGGGCGTGTTGGTCGGCGTATCGGTGGCCGTGGCCGTGGCCGTCGGCGTGCTGGTCGGCGTATCCGTAGGCGTGGGCGTGTTGGTCGGCGTGTTGCTGGCCGTGGCCGTCGCGGTGGCCGTGGGCGTGTTGGACGGCGTCGGCGTCTGGCTGGGCGTCAGCGTGGGGGTGGAGGTGGGCGGCGGCTCCAGGTTCAGGTTATAGGTGACGGTGACGTCCTGGACCTCGGGCGCCACGCGGGCGTTGCTGCTGGAGAGGTTCAGGCGGTACTGCAGGTAGCGGCCATTCGGGCTGGTGCTGAAGTCGCCGGACTGCGCCAGCGGGCCTTCCCAGGCCGACCAGGTGACCCCGTCCACCGAGGTGCGGGTGTAGAGGCCCAGGCCGGTCTGGCCGGGGAGGCTGGCCGTCCAGGAGACGGTCTCCCAGTTGACCACCTGGCCGGCGTCCAGCCGGCAGGCCTCAAACGTGCCGCTGGCCGGCGACTGCAGCACGCGGATCCAATCCACGTACAGCGGCAGGTCGTTGGTGTCGAAGTTGCTGGCGTGGACGTAGAGCGGCCCGCTGATGGCGATGTTGTGGGTGGCCACCAGCGCGCCATCCACATAGTAGCGCACCTGGCTGGTCTCCCACTCGATGCGGAAGGTGTAGAACTGGCCGGGCTGGAGGGCCGGCAGCAGGGTGTACACGTCGCCGCCGTCGCCGGCGTTGCTGCTCCAGGCGTAGATGTTGGAGCCGGCCAGGTCGCCGCCGCCGGTGGTGAAGAGCGCCCAGCGGTCGGCGAAATCGCTGAAGCCGATGTGCTGGTAACGGCGCGGCTGGAACTCGGCCCGGAATTCCACGGTCTGGCCCGCGTTCAGGGCCGTCAGGGTGCGCATGCGGGCGCCAAACGTTTCGTTGACCACCTGGGCCACGCCGCCGGCGATGGTGGGCGTGTAGGTCACGGAAGGCTGCAAGATCAGGCGGCCCGCCCACTGGCTGGTGTCAAAGGTGGTGCCGCTGAAATAGTCCTCGGCCAGGCCGGAACGCAGGCGCACCTCGCCGCCCAGCGCGTTGGCGGAGATGGTGTTAGTGAAGACCGCGCACTGCCCGCCAGCGCCGAAATCGGCGGCGGTGGTATGGCTGAACTGCCCGACCGGCGTGACGAAGGTCTGCACCACGCTCTGGCTGGTCTGGCCCTCGGAATTCCGGGCATAGACGGCGTAGTAGTAGTAGGTATTGGCCTGCAGGCCGGCCAGCGTGAGATTGTGCGCGTTGACCCACTCGGTGTCCGTGATCCAGGTCCCCAGCGCCGGGGTCAGGCCGTACTGCACGCTCCCCAGGGTGGGCACATCCGTATTCCACGAGACGGCCGCCTGGTCCGGGACGGTGGCCACGGCGGTCACGCCGCTGATGATGGGCGCCAAGGGCGCGCCGGTGGTCACGTGCACCCAGTTCACCTGGGGCGAAACGTAGGCGTCGCCGGTGGTCAGGGTGGCCCGGTACTGCAGATAGCGGGCGGCCGGGCTCTGGACCTGGCCGGCGCCGCCCAGGGCGCTCCAGCCGCTCCAGCTGCTGCCGTCCGGCGAGGAGCGCGTCTCAAAGGCGACGCCCGTGCCGCCGGGGGTGCTGCCGGCCCAGCTCAGCGCGCCCCACGTGGTGGTCTGGCCGGCGTCCAGCGCGCACGATTGATAGGTGCCGGAGCTGGACGGGTAATAGTCCACGCGCACCCAGTCCACGGCCACCGTGCCGCCGGGGTTGAGGGTGTAGAGCCAGACATAGGGCGCATAAGTGGACGGGAGGGTGTTGGTGGCGACTTGAACGCCGTCCACCAGGTAGTTGGTCTGGGTGGGCGACCACTCAATCCGGTAGATATGCCACTCGGCCGGGTCCACGGCCGGCAGGTTGACGTTGGTGGCGAATGAATCCGCCTCGTTGCGGGCATTGGCCTGCACCAGGTTGGCGTTGTTGGTGATGAACAGCCGGTTGTCGCCGACCGGGTCAGGCACGCCGGGCGTATCGCGCCGGCCGAAGCCGATATCGCCAAAGGCGGTGTTGGCCGGCGGCACGCGCAGCAGGACGCGCGCCTCGAACAGGCGGATGGGCTGGGTCATGGTGATGACCGAGCGCAGGTAGGAGCCGTCGATGCCCAGCAGGCCGCTGCTCACCGTGGGGGTAATGCCGCCGTACGAATAGAGCTTGACGGAATTCCAGCGGGCCAGGTCAACGGTGGGATTGTAGAAGTAATCTTCCAGGATGGAGGCCAGGCGCAGCTCGCCGCCGGCCACGTCGGCGACGCTGGTGTTGGTGTTCACGGCACAAC
>JAEURL010000660.1 GCA_016789165.1 Anaerolineales bacterium
CCTGGCTGGCCGAGGCGCTGTTCGCGCCGCTTGAGCCCCTCCAGCGGGCGCTGGGGCTGCCGGCCTTCATCTCCCGCGAGACGGCCCGGGGGGGCGGGATGAGTTTCTATTATTCAAACGCCAAGGCGCGCTGTGAGTTGGGTTGGGAGCCTCGCCCAGCGCAGGCGATGTGGCTCAAAACCATGGACGGCGAACTGGCCCGGCGGCACGCCGGGCAGGGCCTGATCGCGCGGCTGCGGCCACTCGGGGCCGCTGTGCCGGCGGCGGAGGCGCCGGCGGCGGTTTCGCGCAGCCTGGCCCAGTAACGTCTGGGCCCGTGGCCCAACCACAGCCAGCCTCGGCAGCGCTGTGCTTGGGCCGGCGCCGCTCCTCCAGTACAATACGCCGCCACCCGACCGCAATCATCAGCGCGTGGAGGTGCCTGATGGCCTACTCTGGCCCGACCCGCAGCGCCTGGCAGCGCCTGAATATCCGCTTGGCGCGGACGCCGCTAGGCGCCTGGGCTTACGCCCGGATCCTGCATCATGTAGATCGGGCCGCCTACCGGCTGACGGGCGGGCGCTACACGGCGGCGGAGTTGTTCACGGGCTTGAGCCTGGTCTGGCTGACGACGCGCGGCGCCCGCTCCGGCCTGGCCCGCACCCTGCCGCTGGTCGGCACGCCGGATGGTGACCGCATCATCTTGATCGCCTCGAATTGGGGCCAGAACCGCCACCCCGCCTGGTTCCATAATCTGCGCGCCCACCCTCAGGTGACGGCGATCTGGCGCGGCCGGCCCGGCACCTACCTGGCCCGGCAGGTCGAGGGCGAGGAGTACACGGCCTGCTGGGCTAAGGCCCTGGCCAACTATCCCGGCTACGCCGATTACCGTCAGCGCACCACGCGCGCTGTAATTCCGGTTTTTGTCCTCGAGCCGCGGTGAGCGCCGGCGCTCGGCTGCCTGGCCGGAGGCCCGGGCCGGTTTTCTGGCCGCCAGCCTGTGGAGAACTGGCCTTTTTCTGTGGATAGCCCCGGAATTTTGTGGATAAAAATGTGGAACCGGGACCCTGTTCTTGGGATAACTCTCCGCCGCTTTCGGGCATTGCATGACCGTGGTGGACTCGCCGGCCGGGCAGTGGCTTTCGCTGGCCGGCGGTCCCGATTAAGGGGAGTTGAACTTGTCGATCCGCGATTGTGAACGACCATTGGCGGCGGGCTGAATGATTTTTCGCTTTAAGGAATCTCGGCCAACCCGCCTCGTAGACCTATATGTGGCCCCTCACACCCCCTACCTAGCATCCGTGGCGGAATGCCGCTCCGTATTCATCAGGGGGTCCGGCGGGGTAAGTCCGCGGTTGGTGACCCTCCACCTCTCTTAAAACTTCTGATTCTTTTACACTTGCGTCCGGAGTCCGTATTGAATCCCCCGGATGGCTTTGTTAGAATGCGCGCTACCGTAACCAAGAACATTTCGAGCGCGCTCAGGCCGGGCCCGGCGGCTGCCTCGCCGATCACTGCGGGTCCCCCTTCGTCCAGAGTGGACAACGCTTAATTCAGACACGCGATGACTGCGGCGCTGCCGGCCGTCAGCAGTTGATTTGTGGCGCATCTGGGGGGCCGGTTAGAAACGCGGAGACACGTATGCAGACCGAACAAGTCTGGCACGCTGTGCTGGGCCAATTGCAGATGGAATTGCCCAAATCCACTTTCGAGACCTGGGTGCGCGAGACGCAGCTGGTCACGCAAGAGGATGGCACCTTTGTGATTGGCGCGCCCAATGCCTACGCTCGCGACTGGCTGGAGAACCGGCTGAAGAGTTCCATCCGGCGCAGTCTGAGCAATCTGTTGGGCCGCAGCAGCCTGGATGTGCAGTTTGTGGTCTGGTCGCCCAAGCCGGCCGAGGCGCCGATGGATTTGGCCGCGATCAGCGCCGAGGCCCGCACCATGGTCGATCCCGGCCTGCCCACCAAACTTAACCCCAAGTACACCTTCGGCTCTTTTGTGGTGGGCGCCAGCAACCGCCTGGCGCACGCCGCGTGCGTGGCAGCTTCGGAAAACCCGGCCAAATCCTATAACCCGATCTTCTTGTACGGCGGCGTAGGCTTGGGCAAGACCCACCTGCTGCAGGCGGTGGGCAATGCCTGCGCCCAGCGCGGCCTGAGCGTGGTCTACGTCTCCTCCGAAGAATTCACCAACGACCTGATCAACGCCATCCGCACCCACACCACCGAGGCCTTCCGCGAGAAGTATCGCAGCATCGACGTGCTGCTGATCGACGACATCCAGTTCATCGCCGGCAAAGAGTCCACGCAGGAAGAGTTCTTCCATACCTTTAACACCCTGCACGGCCAGGACAAACAGCTGGTGATCTCGTCTGACCGGCCGCCCAAGGCGATGGTGACCCTGGAGGAACGGCTGCGCTCGCGCTTCGAGTGGGGCCTGACCGTGGACATCCAGCCGCCCGATTTCGAGACCCGCCAAGCCATCCTGCGCACCAAGGCCGAGCGCAGCCGCGTGGACGTGCCGGCCGCCGTCATCGAGCTGATCGCCCGCCGCGTTCAGAGCAACATCCGCGAGCTGGAGGGCGCGCTGACGCGTGTGCTGGCGTACTCTGACCTGACCGGCCTGCAGCTATCCGTGGAGATGGCCGGCGCCGCCATCTCGGATCTGCTGCCGCGCCGGCGCACGCTCACCCCGCCGCATATCATCTCGGTGGTGGCGGACTTCTACCACACCTCCCCCGAAAATCTGCACGGTCCCGAACGCTCCAAGGACATCGCCTGGGCCCGCCAGGTGGCCATGTACCTGATCCGCGAAGAGACCGATGCCTCCCTGCCCAGCATCGGCGAGGCGCTCGGCAACCGCGACCACACGACCATCATGTATGGGTGCAAGAAGGTGGCGGACGAGATTGAGCGCAACGACGGCCGCCGGCGGGAAGTGATCCAAATCCGCGAGCGCCTGTACGGTCAGGTCGGGGTGCCCGTCTGACCTCGCCCAGCCCCCCAGCTATTCCCACCGGAGCGACTATGTCGCTCCGGTTTTATTTTCTCAGGCATATATGGGGGTGTCTGAGCCACAAACCGT
>JAEURL010000622.1 GCA_016789165.1 Anaerolineales bacterium
CCGCCGTAATCACCGGAGGCCGCATGCTCACCGGTTTGAACCATCTCACGTTTGCTGTGCGGGATGTGGCGCGGGCCTGGCAGTTCTACGTGGAGGTGCTCGGCTGCCGGCCGGTGGCGCGTTGGCCGCAGGGCGGCTATGTGCTGGCCGGCGACCTGTGGGTGGCGCTGGTGCAGGACGCCCAGACCCGTGCCGGCCCCTGGCCGGAATACACCCACGCCGCGTTCAGCGTCAGCGCCGCCGACTTCCCGCGGCTGGCGGAACGTCTGCGCGCGGCCGGCGCCGTGATCTGGCAGGCCAATTGGACCGAGGGCGAGTCGCTCTACTTCTTGGACCCGGACGGCCACAAGCTCGAGATCCACGCCTCCGACCTGGCGGCCCGTCTGCGCTCGGCGCGGGCCCAGCCATGGGCGGGGCTGGAGTTTTTCGATTGAGGGCTGGGCGGGCTGTACACCGGCCGGCCAGCCGGCCCAGCCTCGGCTAAAATCGCGCCATGCTCAAGATCGGCGATTTCTCGCGGCTGGCCCAGGTGACGGTGCGCGCCCTGCGCCTGTATGACGAACTGGATCTGCTCAAGCCGGCGCGCATCGACCCGGCCACGGATTATCGCTACTACACCCTGGAGCAGCTGCCGCGCCTCAACCGCATCCTGGCCTTGAAGGAATCCGGCTTTGCACTGGACGAGATCCGGGCGGTGTTGGAGGGGGGCTTGTCGCCGGATCAGCTGTGGGAGCTGCTGGCGGTCAAACAGGCCGAGATCGAGCGCGAGGTCCAGACGGCCCAATCCCGCCTGGCCCGGGTGGAGGCGCGCCTGCGCCAGATTCGCCAGGAGGGTGCGCTGCCGGCCTACGAGGTGGTGGTAAAACGCGTGGAGCCGGTGGTGGTGGCCTCCCGGCGGGTGGTGCCGGCCCTGGCCGACATGCCCACTTATCGCGAGCGCCAGTACCGCGAGATCTACGATTGGCTGGCCGCCAACGCCCTCGAGCCGCTCGAGCCGGAGATGGCCATCTACCACAGCGCCGGCTACGTCGAACAAGACATTGACATGGAACTGGCCGTCCCGGCGCCGCGCGCGGCTCTGCGCCGGCCGGCCCCCGCGGCCGCGCACATGACAGTGCGCGAACTGCCGGGCGTGGAGACGATGGCCTGCGTCGTCCACCAGGGGGATATCTGGGACGTGGGCCAGCCGATCACGGCCCTGTACACCTGGCTGAGCCAGCACGGCCTGACTTCAGCCGGCCCGTACCGTGAACTGCACCTGTATTGGCGCGAGCTGACCGCGGCGCCGGAAGCGCTGTGTGATATCACGCTGGAGATGCAGGTGCCGGCGGCTGCGCTCGCCTGAGCCAGCCGCGCCTCAGGGGACTTCGGACGTCTCCAGCAGGTGGGCCCGGTAACGGGCCAGCAGCTCGAGCGTGACGGGGCCGGGCCGGCCCGCGCCGATGACGTGCTCGTCAATTCGGACGATGGGCATCACCTCGCGGCTGGCGCTGGTGATGAAGGCCTCGGCCGCGCCCGCCAGATCGGCCACGCGCACCGGCTCCAGGGCCACGGTGATCAGGCCCGCGGCCTGGGCGAGCACCACCTGCCGCGTGACGCCCTCCAGCACCCCCGCGCCAGCCGTCCGCAGCACCCCCTCCAGTACGACAAAGAAGTTGCTGCTCACGCCTTCCAGCAGGCGGCCGGCCGCGTCCACGCGCAGCAGCTCGTGCACGGCCGCGCCGGCTCGGGCGGCGCTGGCCGCGGCGATGAAGGCTGTGGATTTGGCCAGCGGGTTCTCACGCTCCAGGCGGGTGGTGGCGCAAGCCACGCCCTGCGTGTAGCAGGCGGCCGGGAAGGCCTCAAACGGCTCAACGCTGATGTAGACCCGCTCACCCTCAAACGGCACGGTCAGCCGCAGGCGGACCTCCGGTTGGGCGGCCTGCTCCAACACGGCCCGGAGAATGGCGCGCAGGCCGGCCAAATCCAGCGGCGGCCCGCTGCGCCGGCCGAGGCGGGTGTGCGAATCGGCCAGGCGGTTCAGGTGGGCGCTTAAGCCCACGATGCGCCGGCCGGCGTAGGTGCGCGCCGTGGTGTACACGCCGGCGGGTAGTTGAAGGGAGACGGCGTCCAGGCTGGGGCCGGTGAGCGGCGTGCGCTCCAGGTTGGCGGCGGTAGCGGCGTAGACGGTGACGGTCATGCCGCCGAGTATAACGCGGCGGCCGGCGGGCGGCGGCCCGCTAGGGCTGGGGCGGCAGAGTCAGCGAGAAGATGGTGCCCTGGCCCTCGGCCGAAGTGAAGGCCACCCGCCCGCTCAAGTAGCGCTCGCCCAGCAGCTTCAGGCTGTACGTGCCCAGGCCGCGGCCGGCGCCCTTGGTGGAAAACGACCGTTGGAAGAGTTGCAGCTGCACCGCGCGGGGCATGACGGCCGGATTGTGGACCCAAAAGCGGAGCCAGCCGTCGGCCAGGCGCTCGCAGCCGGTGGTCACCGTCTCGCCGGGCTGGGAGGCTTCCAGCGCGTTCTTGAGCATGTTGCCCACCACGCGTCCGAGCAAGGAGCCATCCGTCACCAGCGGCGCGGACGCGCACACCGGCGTTACCACCAGGCGGCGGTCCTGGGCGACCTCGTGTTGGCGGTACAGGGCGGCCAGCGCTTCCAGGAAAGCGCGCGTGTCCACGGTTTCGAGGGCGAGTTGCAGCTCGCCGGTCTCGGCGGTCAGCAGCTGCCGCTGGGCGCGGATTTCGTCGCGCAGTCGGTCGGAGGCCTGCGCCAGCATCTGCGGCACGGGCAGTTCGGCTGCGGCCTGCGGCGCCTGGTCTATCAGGTAAGCCAGGCTGCTGATGATGCCGGCCGTGTTGTTGAGGTCGTGGAAGAAGGTGCGCTCCAGGGCCTGGCGGCGCTTCTCGTGGCCGATATCGGAGACGGCGAAGATGGTGAACGTCTCGCCCGCGAAGTCAAAGGGCGTGGCCTGCACCCGCAGATCCAGAGCTTCCTCGACCCCGTGCGTGCGGCGCGTGATCCGGCACTCGCTCACCGTCGGCCGGCCGGCCTGGGCGGTCAGGATGGCCCGCACGGCCCCGCACTCGCGGCAGAACTCGGACGTGCCGCACCCGCCGGCGTTCTCGGCGGCGTGGATGCACGCCAGGGCTTCGCCCGGGCGCAGGCTGACCAGGCCGGGCGGGGCCGGGTCCGGCGCGAAGCCGGCCAGGGCCGCGTTGTAGTAAACGATCTGGCGTTCGGCGTTGAGGATCAGCACGGCGGCCGGCACGGCATTCGAGAGCGCGGCCAGCGCACCGGCCTGGGCCAGCGCCTCGGCCTGTCGCTGGACCTCCGCCGGCGCGGCGCGGTCGGCGGGGGCAAAGGCAGTGGGCAGGGGGGTGGCATTGGACATGGGCGAAAGCTCCGGCGGACGGCGTCCACCGCAGTGTAAGGGCAAAGGCCGGCCGGGCGGCTGAACTCCAGCCGTCGCTAACCGTTTCCTCCCCAGGTTGGAAATCTGGAAGTCTGCCGCCGAGGGAGAGTCCTGATTTGACTCTCACCCAATGTCAGACCTTATCCTGGCGGCAGTTCAAAACGAGGAGAGACGCCGATGAGCAACACACACGTAGTTTTCGGGAGCGGGCCGTTGGGGCAGGCGGCGGCGCGGGCCTTGGTGAAGCGCGGTCAGGCTGTAGTCCTGGTTAACCGCAGCGGCCAGGCGCCGGCCGGGCTGGATGGGGTTCGGGTGGTGGCCGGCGATGCCTATAACCTGGAATTCACCCGCCAGATTTGCCAGGGCGCGGCCGTGGTCTACCAGTGCGCCCAGCCGGCCTATCACGAGTGGGCTGAGAAATTCCCGCCCCTGCAGGCCAGCATTTTGGAGGGCGCGGCCAGCGCCGGCGCGAAGCTGGTGGTGGGCGAGAACTTGTACATGTACGGTGAAGTGGATGGCCCGCTCCACGAGGGGCTGCCGTACGCGGCCGCCACCCGCAAGGGCCGCGTGCGCGCGGAAATGGCCCAGGCGCTGCTGGCCGCCCATCAGGCGGGCCGCGTGCGCGCGGCCAGCGCCCGCGCCGCCGATTTCTATGGGCCGGAGGTGTTGGAGTCTTCGCTGGGCGCCCGCGCCATCCTGCCGGCCCTGCGCGGGCAGACCGCCTCGCTGATGGGGGCCCTGGACCTGCCGCACACCTACACCTTCATCGACGACTTCGGCGAGGCGTTGGCCATCTTGGGCGAGCGAGACGAGGCGCTCGGCCAGGCCTGGCACGTGCCCAGCCCGCCCACGCTCACCCAGCGCCAGTTGATGACGCTGTTCTTCGAGGAGATCGGCCGGCCGGCCCGGCTGAGCGCCATGGGCCGCCTGATGTTGTCCCTGGGCGGCCTGTTCATCCCGGCGGCGCGCGAAACCGTGGAGATGTTGTACGAGTTCGAGAAGCCCTTCGTGGTGGACAGCCGCCGGTTTGCACGGGCTTTCGGCGATATCGCCACGCCGCAGGCGCAGGCCGTCAAAGCCACGGTGGCTTGGTATCGCCGGCACCTGGCCAACGGCCACAGCGCGCCATAAGGCCGCGGCGCTAACCCGCCCGCAGCCAGGGGCAGAGCCGGCGCTCCAGGCCGTCCACGGCGAAGTACAGCCCCAGGCCTAGCAGGGCCATGGCAACCACGCCCGCATACATGGCCGGAT
>JAEURL010000642.1 GCA_016789165.1 Anaerolineales bacterium
AGGCCATCGCCGTGGTCAACGCCGCCGTCATCGTGCAGTTTGAGCACACCGACGGCCTGCCGCTGACCTCCCAGCCCATCCTGCGGGCGCGGGTGGCCCTGGGCGCCGTGGCGCCCACCATCGTGCGCGCCGCCGAGGCGGAGGCCTACCTGGCCGGCCGGACCCTGACGCCGGAGGTCATCACCCAGGCCGGCGTCCTGGCCCAGCGCGCCGCGCGCCCCATCGACGACGTGCGCGCCCCGGCCGCTTACCGGTCCGCGATGGTCGCCGTGCTCGTTCAGCGCGCCCTGCGCGCCATCGCGGCCGGCCAGGAGCGCAGCGGCCTGCCCGAGCGCCCGGTGCTGCTGGCCGGGAACGGCGCCGCCCGCCCGCGGCCGGCGGCCGCCGCGGTCGCGCGCCAGCACAGCGCGGCCGACCCGATCGAGACGACCATTAATGGCCGGCCGTACACCTTGGCCGGCGGCTCCGGCAAGAGCCTGCTGCGCCTGCTGCGCGACCCGCAGGGCGCGGGCCTGATCGGCACCAAGGAAGGCTGCGCCGAGGGCGAGTGCGGGGCCTGCACGGTCTTCCTGGACGGCGCGGCCGTTATGAGCTGCCTGGTGCCCGCGCCGCGTGCCCACGGGGCCCAGATCGTCACCGTGGAGGGCCTGGCCCGCGATGGCGCCCTCCACCCGGTCCAGCAGGCTTTTGTGGACGCCGGCGCCGTGCAGTGCGGCTACTGCACGCCCGGTTTTCTGATGACCGGCGCCAAGCTGCTGGAGGAACGCCCGCAGCCCAGCCGCGCCGAGATCGAACAAGCCTGCGGCGGCAACCTGTGCCGCTGCACGGGCTATTACAAGATTGTGGACGCCCTGTGGCAAGCCGGCCAGGCCCGGCCGGCGCCGTGATCGTATCCAGGAGGCAAAAGCATGGGACGCCTAAACATGCGGCCGCGCGAGGCCGATCTGCCCAAGAAAGGCATCAACCCGATCTGGCGCGGCGTCGGTTGTTTCCTCTTTATCGCCCTGACCGTCGGGTGCTACTTCGCCGCCGACGCAGTGGTGGAGGGGATCAACACCCGCAACCGGACCCAGCCCTTCCTGCCGGGCGGCTTGCGCTCCGGCATCCCGCGCCAGTTCGTCACGCTCATCGACTATGAATTTCCGAAGCCCGTCACCGAGGTGGCCGGCTTCAAGCTGGATAAACCGCTGCGCACCTGGCGCGTCGGTTTTGACGTCGTTACCCTGGCCTTCACACTTTTCCTGGCCGTGATCGGCTTCTCGGTGGTCTCGTTGGTTTGGGCCGTGCTCAACCCGCCCAAGCTCGGCCCCAAGGACGCCCCGCCTGTCCGGCGCAAGATCGACCGGAACAAAGTGCGCTGACCGCGCCCGCTTGGCGGCCGGCCAACCGTTATCGCTATTCGTCATCGCCCGTCACCCGTTGCGCCCATGATCGGTCACTCTGCCCCCCGTCTCGACGCCGTCGCCAAGGTCACCGGCCAGGCCCACTATCCCGGCGACATTAACCTGCCCGGCCAGCTGTGGATGAAGATCCTGTTTGCCGGCCGGCCGCACGCCCGCCTGCGCCGCCTGGATACCCGCCGGGCGGAGGCCCTGCCCGGCGTGGTGGCCGTGCTGACGGCCAAGGACGTCCCCCACAACGAGTACGGCCTGATCGTCAAGGACCAGCCGGTCCTGTGCGGGCCGGGCTCCGCGCGGGAGGGCGCTGACGTCGTCCGCTTTGTGGGCGACCAGGTGGCGCTGGTGGTGGCCGAGACCGAGGCCGTGGCGGCCGAGGCCTTGAGCCTGATCGAAGCCGATTACGAAGATCTGCCCGTCATCACCGACCCGCGCGTCGCCATGCAGCCCGGCCAGCCGGCCATCCTGCCCGGCCTGGAGCGCAACATCTTCAAGCATTACCGCATCCGCAAGGGTGACGTGGCCGCGGCCTGGGCGGAGTGCGAGGTGGTGATTGAGGGCGAGTACCACACGCCCTGGCAGGAGCACGCCTATCTGCAGCCGGAGGCCGGCGTCGCCTATTTGGATGAACAGGGCCGGGTGACCGTGATGGTGGCCGGCCAGTGGGCGCACGAAGACCAGGAGCAGATCGCCCATGCCCTGGGCCTGCCGCAGGACCAGGTGCGCGTGATCTACCCGGCCATCGGCGGGGCCTTCGGCGGCCGGGAAGACATGTCGGTGCAGATTGTGCTGGCCCTGGCCGCCTGGCGGCTGCGCCGGCCGGTGAAGATCATCTGGAGCCGGGCCGAGTCGATCATTGGCCACCACAAGCGGCATCCCTACTTCATCAAGGCCAAGTGGGGGGCCAAGCGCGACGGCACGCTGGTGGCCGCCGAGGTGGAGCTGATCTCGGACGCCGGCCCCTATCTATACACGTCCGGCAAGGTGCTGGGCAACGCCGCGCTGATGGCCAGCGGGCCGTATGACTTCCCGCACGTCGCCGTGGACGCCTACACCGTGGCCACCCACAACCTGCCCAGCGGCGCCTTCCGCGGTTTCGGCGGGCCGCAGGCCGCCTTTGCGGCCGAGATGCAGATGAACAAGCTGGCCGAGGCCCTGGGCCTGGACCCGGTGGCCCTGCGCCAGAAGAACCTGCTCACCGACGAATCGATCTGGTCGGTGGGCACCCAGGCGCCGCCCGGCAACACGCTCGATAAGGTCGTGGCGCGCTGCGCCCTGGAGGCCGGCTGGGAGGCGCAGACGCCGGCCAAGCGCGCGGCGCGGCCGGCCCCGCCCGTGCCGCACCTTCAGCGCGGGCGCGGTTTCGCCTGCTCCTACAAAAACATCGGCTTCTCGTTTGGCGCGCCGGAGAGCTGCTGGGCCAAGGTGGAGCTGGCCGGCAAGGACGCCATTGAGCGCGTTACGGTCTACCACGCCGGCGCGGACTGCGGCCAGGGCGCCCATACCGCCTTTGCCCAGATGGCCGCCCACGCCGCCGGCGTGCCCGCGGAGCGGGTGAGCGTGGTGGCGTCCGACACCGCCAGCAGCGGCAGCTCCGGCAGCACCTCGGC
>JAEURL010000657.1 GCA_016789165.1 Anaerolineales bacterium
GGACCACGCCGGCCTCCGGGCGGGTGCGCGAGTAACGCTCGGCGGTGTAGGGCGTGATTTCGATGTCGGTGAAGCCGAGCCGATCCAGGTGCGCGAGCAGCAGTTCGTGGATCAGCTCGGGCGTCAGGTCTGGCACCAGGCGGAAGTCCAGCTTGGCGCGCGCCTCCTTGGGCAGCACCGTCTTGGCGCCCTGGCCCGTGTAGCCGGCCTCCAGGCCGCAGATCGTCAGCGTTGGGTCGAAGTGCAGGGCGCGGTTGGCCGCGCGCGCGTCCATGCCCAGGAAGAACTCGCGCAGCCCGTACTGGGCTTTCAGGCGCTCGGCGTCGAAGGGCAGCTGATCCACCCAGGCCAGGTCCTCGGCGCTGGGCGGGCGGACGTGCTGCCAATAGTCGTCCAGCGTGATGCGGCCGTCCGGGCCGCGCAGGGAGTTGAGGGCCCAGGTGAGCCGCCAGGCGGCGTGCGGCAGGAACGGCCCGTAGCCGGAGTGGGCGTCCGTGTCCATCAGCTTCAGGCGCAGGTCAAAGTAGGCGATGCCCTTCAGGCCGAGCGTCAGGCTGATCTGATCCAGTTCGTTCTTGCCCCCGAACTCCCACAGGCAGCCGTCGGCCCGCAGCAGGTCGGCGTGGGCGTGGACGAAGGCCTCCAGGTTCGGGCTGCCGATCTCCTCCTCGCCCTCGATCACCCACTTGATCTTGAGCGGCAGCGGCCCGCGCGTCGCCAGCCAGGCTTCGACGGCCTGCATCCGGCACATTTGGTCGCCCTTGTTGTCGGCCACGCCGCGGGCAAAGAGCTTGCAGTCCCGGACGGTGGGCTGAAAAGCCGGCGTCTCCCACAACTCCAGGGGCTCGGGCGGCTGGACGTCGTAGTGGTTGTAGATCAGGAGCGTGCGCGGGCCCTCCCCCAGTTCGCCGTAGACCACGGGGTGGCCGGCGGTGGGGATCAGACGGGTGGTGAAGCCGCGCGCCTCCAGGCGCTCGCGGGCCAGCGCCGCCATGGCCGGCATGCCCTGGTTCTGGGCGGCCACGCTCGGCTGGGCGCAGTAGCGCTGGAGCTCCTCCAAGAATTGGTCGCGATGGGCGTCTAAGTAAGCCGTGAACTTGTCCATAGGGGGCCTCGCTTGGGAACGCCGCGATTGTAGCATCGGGCTGGGCAAACGGAAATGCAACGCGCCCGCGTTCGCGCGCCCGGAGGCGTCTGCTAAAATACCCTCACCCGCACCCTCGAGGATCCCGCGCATGAGCACTGACCCCCTAATTGGCAAACAGTTCGGCTCCTACGAGCTCAAGGAATTGCTGGGCCGCGGCGGCATGGCGGCCGTCTATCGCGGCTACCAGGCCGCCATCGACCGCTCCGTGGCGGTCAAGGTGCTGCCGGCCGAGCTGCTGGCGGACCCGCACTTCAGCGCGCGCTTCTCCAACGAGGCGCGCACCCTGGCCAAGCTCACCCATCCGCACATCCTGCCGCTGTACGATTTCGGCGAGGCCAACGGCATGCCGTACATCGTCATGCCGCTGATGAGCCAGGGCACCCTGGCCGACCGGCTGAAGGCCGGCCCGCTCACCCTGGCCGAGACCGTGCGTGTGATCACGGCCGTGGCCCAGGGGCTGGATTTCGCCAACAAGCAGGGCATCCTGCACCGCGACATCAAGCCCAATAACATCCTGTTCGACCAGCACGACAACCCCTACCTGGCGGACTTCGGCATCGCCAAGGCGATGGAATCCAGCACCAGCCTGACCGGCACCGGCATCATCGGCACCCCCGACTACATGAGCCCGGAGCAGGCGCGCGGCGATCCGCTGGACCACCGCTCAGACCTGTACTCGCTGGGCGTGGTCACCTACCAGTGCCTGACCGGCAGCCAGTTGTTCCGGGCCACCACGCCGATGGGCGTGATCTTCAAGCACGTCAGCGAGGCGCCGCGCGCCTTGCGCGACCTGCGCGGGGACATCCCGGAGGCCGTGGACAAGGTGGTGATCAAATCGCTGGCCAAAGGCCCGGACGAGCGTTACGCCTCGGCCAGCGAGTTCGCGCGGGCGCTGGCGCGGGCGGCGGCGGAGGCCCTCTCCATGCCGCCGGCCGAGGGCACGGCCATCCACGCCGAGCCGCCTACCCAGCTGCACCAGCCGCCCAGCACCGGGGGGTGGGAGGCGGCCGGCACGGCCGCCGGGGTTGGCGGCACCGGCAGCAGCTTTACGCTCCCGCCCGAGTCGGTTGGCGGGGCGGCGCCGGCCGGCGGCGGCCTCACGGGCTCCATCGGCGTGTCCGAGCCGGGCCGGAGCCAGACCGGTGGTGGCTTCACGCTGCCGCCCACCGTGGGCGGGCTGGCCGGCGGCGGCGCGGCGCCCCAGGCCGGCAACCGCAACCTGCTGCTGATCGGCGGCGGGGTCGCGGCCTTCCTGGTCGTCTGCTGCCTGGGCGCGCTGGCGGTCTGGTACTTCCTGCTGCGGGATCAGGGCGGCGGCCCGGTCGCCAACCCCACCCCCGGGGCGCTGTTCACCGAGAGCTTCGAGAACGGCGAAGGCCCCTGGAACACGTTTGACGACGGCGAGGTCTCCCGGCAGCTGGAGGACGGCACCTATATCTTCCGCTCCAGCAAGACCGGCTGGTTCACCTGGGACAACCCGGGCGAGTCTTTCGAGGCCACCCGGGTGGAGGTGACGGTGCGCAACACCGGCGCCGACGACGCCTCCTTTGGCCTGATGTGCCATTACCAGGACGACGAGAACTATTACTACG
>JAEURL010000663.1 GCA_016789165.1 Anaerolineales bacterium
CACCCACCTGGTGCTGATCACGCCGGACCAGCTGCGGCCCACCCGGGCGGCGTGGCTACCCGGGCGGCCGGCGCTGGCCGCCGAGCTGCCGGCCCGCAGCGCCGGCCTGTTCATCACCGGCCCCAGCCGCACCGCCGATATCGAAATGACGCTGACCGTGGGCGTCCACGGCCCGGCCGAGATTATCGTGATCCTGCTCGAGCCCTGAGCCCATGCCCGCCTACTATTACCCCAACCGAATGGGCCGCATTCTGGTGGCCTCCCTGCGCGCCGAGCTGGGCCGCGACCGCCTGGGCGAGGTGCTGGTGGCGGCCGGCCAGCCGATGCTGGACAACAGCGGCGTCCTGCCCAACAACCTGGAGAAGCGCTTCTCGTTTGAAGTGATCGCCAGCCTGCAGGCCGGGGTGGAGCAGGTGTTTGGGGCGCGCGAGGGCCGGCGGCTGAACTACCGGGTGGGGCAGGGGACTTTCGAGCGCGGCCTCAAGGACTTTGATCCGGTGGTGGGCGTCGCCGACCTGCCCCTGCGCTTAGTCCCGCTGGGCGTGAAGTTCCGGGTGGGCCTGGACGTGTTTGCCCGCGTCTTCAACCAGTTCAGCGACCAGGTGGTGAAAATCTCGGACACGGACACGCACTATTTGTGGATCATCGAGCGCTGCCCGGTGTGCTGGGGCCGGCAGACGGACGAGCCCTGCTGCCAGCTGGCCGGCGGCCTGCTGGAGGAGGCCACCTTCTGGGCCTCCGGCGGCCGGCGCTTCGCGGTGGAAGAGGCGCAGTGCCGGGCGCGCGGCGACGCCCGCTGCGTGTTTCAGATCGCCAAGACCCCGTTGGAGTGAATGTGATGTCGGACAAGGACAAGGATAAGGACAAAGACGGCGTGCCGCCGGCCCGGCCGGAGCCCAAGGATCAGCTGGTGGAGACCAAGCACACGGTGGTCATCGCCGGCCAGGAGATCCGCTACACGGTGACGGCCGGCACCCTGGTGCTGAAAGAGGAGGCCGAGAAAACCGGCGAGCAGGCCGGCGTGGCGGAGGGCGAGAAGCCCAAAGCCGCGGTGTTCTTCGTGGCCTACACCCGCGACGACGTCCCTGACAGCGCCCGCCGGCCGGTGACCTTTTCGTTCAACGGCGGCCCCGGCTCCTCGTCCGTCTGGCTGCACCTGGGGCTGCTCGGCCCGCGCCGCGTCTGGCTGGACGAGCTCGGCCAGGCCCCGCCGCCGCCCTACCGCCTGGTGGATAACGAGTTCGCGCTGCTGGATCAGACGGACCTGGTGTTCATCGATCCGGTCAGCACCGGCTACAGCCGGGCCGTGCCGGGCGAGAAGCCGCGCGAGTTCCACGGCTTCAAGAAGGACATTGAATCAGTCGGCGACTTCATCCGCCTGTACACCACCCGCTACCAGCGCTGGACCTCGCCCAAGTTCGTCATCGGCGAGAGCTACGGCACCACCCGCGCGGCCGGCCTGGCCGGCTATCTGCAGGACCGGCACGGCCTGTACCTGAACGGCGTCATGTTGATCTCGGTGGTGCTGGACTTCAGCACGCTGGAGTTCACGCTCGGCAACGAGCTGCCCTATCTGCTCTTCCTGCCGGCCTACACGGCCACGGCCTGGTACCACGGCCGGCTGGCCGCCGACCTGCAGGCCCGGCCGCTGGCCGTGGCCCTGCGCGAGGCCGAGGCCTTTGCGCTGGGCGACTACGCCGCGGCCCTGCTGCGCGGCTCGGCCCTGACCGCCGATGAGCAGACGCGGCTGGCCGGCCAGCTGGCGCGCTTCACGGGCCTGGCGCCGGACTTCCTGCGGCGCGCCCACCTGCGCATCCGCGATGACCGCTTCTTTAAGGAGCTGCTGCGGGCGGAGGCGCGCACGGTGGGCCGGCTGGATAGCCGCTTCACGGGCCGTGACCGCGACGCGGCCGGCGAGGCCGCCGAGTACGACCCGAGCTACGCCAACATCGTCGGGCCGTACACGGCCGCGCTCTACGATTACGTGCGGCGGGAGCTGCGCTTTGAGAGCGATCTGCCGTACGAGATCATCAACCCCAAGGTCTGGCCGTGGAGCTACGCTGACCACGAGAACCGCTTCGTCAACGTGGCCGAGACCCTGCGCCGGGCGATGACGGCCAACCCGGCCCTGAAGGTGTTTGTGGCCAGCGGCTACTACGACCTAGCCACGCCTTACTGCGCCACGGACTACACCTTCAACCACCTGACCCTGGACGACAGCCTGCGGCCGAATGTGACCTTGGCCTATTACGAGGCCGGCCACATGATGTACATCCATCGCCCCTCGCTGGCCCGCCTCAAGGCGGACCTGGCGGCCTTCCTGCAGGCGGCGGCGCCGTAGCCGCGGCGGCCGGCCCTCAAACCACGCCGGCGAACAGGTCGTCCTCGCGCACGCGCCCGTCCGCCGGCGGGTGCGCGCGCATGAAGGTCTCCTGCTGGCTGAAGCGCCGCAGCAGGAAGCGCAGCGGCCCGCCCCTCGGCGGGCCGCCCCCCAGCTGGCTCTTGTGGCAGGCGGAGGCGCGCTCTTTGCGGCTTAGCGCCGCCGGGCGGATGGGCACGCGGGCGTGGATCGGGAACTCCTCCAGCAGCTGCGTCACGTCGATGTCGCGGTTGCGCCCGAACCGGCGCGGGTCCTGGCCGAAGAGCGGCATCAGGCGCACCGCCCACTTCAGAAACCCCTTCGGAAAGACCGAGTAGTACAGCTTCTGGGGCTCGCATTCCGGGCCGGCCTCCGGATAATGGGCCGGGTCGCCGGCGGCGTGGAAGGCCCGAACCGTGGCCAGGTGGATGGCGATGTGGTCCGGATGCCGGTACCCCCCGATCGGGTCGAAGGTCATCACCACCTGCGGCCGCAGCTCGCGCAGGACCTTGACCACGCGGCCGGTCACTTCGGCCAGCGGAGCGGCGGCCAGCGCCTCCGGGTGGCCGTTGTCTGGCGAGCCCGGCATGCCGGAGTCGCGGTAGCCCAGGTGGAGCACGCCGGCCAGGCCCAGCTCGCGGGTCGCCGCGGTCAGCTCCGCCCAGCGCATGTCGCCAGGGGTGGCGTGGCCGACCAGGTGCTCGGGGTCGGCGCTGCCCACCTCGCCGCGCGTGGCGCAGGCGTAGTACACGCGCGCGCCCCGCTCGACGTATTCGGCCAGCGCGCCGCCCGGCCCGAAGGACTCGTCATCCGGGTGGGCGCCGACAAAAATAAGCGTGTCTTGAGCGGTCATGATGTTCCTTGAAACAGAAAGTGACCAGTAAGCCGTCGAACTGGTCACCGATCACCGGCCACGGCACTTTCGTGCCCCCAAGATGATACCGCCCCGGCACGAACTCGGCAATCAAAACGCGCAAACCTGCGTGATAGAATCCGAGCATGTTCACGCTCAAGACCGCCGCGCCGCCGCTGACGCCGGCCCCGGACCTGGCCGAGCTGTTTGCGCGCCTGGCGGCCAGCGTCGAGGCCGTGGTGGTGGTGGAGCCGGCCCGGCTGCGCCTGATCATCGCCGCCCTGCTGGCGCGCGGGCACGTGCTGCTGGAGGATGTGCCCGGCGTGGGCAAGACCCTGGTGGCCAAGGCTCTGGCGCGCTCGCTGGCGGCCGAGTTCAAGCGCGTGCAGTGTACGCCGGACCTGCTGCCCAGCGACATCACCGGCTCCAGCTTGTACGACCAGCGGCGCCAGGAGTTCACGTTTATCCCCGGCCCGCTCTTCGCGCACGTGGTCCTGCTGGACGAGATCAACCGCGCCACGCCGCGCACCCAGTCCAGCCTGCTGGAGGCGCTGGCCGAGGGGCAGGTGACCACCGACGGCGTCACCCGCCGGCTGGAGCAGCCGTTCTTCGTCATCGCCACCCAGAACCCGGTGGAGACGGCCGGCACCTTCCCGCTGCCCGAGGCGCAGTTGGACCGCTTCCTGTTCTCGCTTTCGCTGGGCTATCCGGGGGCGGAGGCTGAACTGCGCATCCTGGAGCAGGAGGAGCACGGCAGCCCCCTGGCCGGCCTGCAGCCGGTGCTGGCGCTGGAGGACGTGCTGCGCCTGCAGGCGGCCGTGCTGGCCGTCCAGGTCGCCCGGCCGCTGAAGGAGTATATCGTCCGCCTGGTCCTGGCCACGCGCGGCCACCCGGACGTGATCCTGGGCGTCAGCCCGCGCGGCGGTGTGGCCGTGCAGCGCGCGGCCCAGGCCGTGGCCCTGTTGGCCGGCCGCGATTTCGTCATTCCGGATGACGTGAAGGCTGTGGCCGCGGCGGCCATGGCCCACCGTCTGATCACGCGCCAGCGCGGCCTGGCGGCCGGCCAGTCCGTGGTGGCCGAGGTGCTGGCCCAGGTGCCGGTCCCCCTGTGACGCGGCGGCTGAGGCGCGTTCGGTATTGGTCTTCACCCGTTCCCCCAAGGTGCTATGTTCGCTGATCGCAACAACCGCTACGTCCGCATGCTCCGCAGCTGGTGGGGGCGCTCCCTGTTTGGGGCCTTCGTCGGCGGCCTGTTGGTGGCCTGGTCCGGCGTGGATGATCCCGTGATCTTCTTCGCCGGCATGGCCGTGGGCGCGCTGGGGATGTATTTCCTCGGCCGCCTGCAATAGCCGCGCGCCGCGAAAGACGCGAATTGCGGGGAGCCGCTTCCATGGCAATTCGTCGCTTTCGTGGCCGCTCGCCGCGCGCGCGGGTGACGCGGCGCGGCTGGGCCTGGCTGGGCCTGGCCGTGGCCCTGTACCTGGCCGCCAATCAAACCCAGGTAAGCTGGTTGTATGTCTTTGCGGCGCTGCTGGCCGGCGTGTGGCTGGCCCAGGCTGGCCTGCCCGCGCGCCTGCTGAACGGCCTGCGGGTGGCCCGCCGGATGGGCGGCGCCGAGGACGCGGAGCTGCGCGTCGGCGACCCGGTGCGCGTGGAGCTGGAAATCCACAACGCGGGCGCGCTGCCGGCCTGGCAGGTGCGCGGCGTGGAGACCTGTCCGTTCGCGCCGGCCGCCGACCAGGCCCAGCCGTTTTTTGTGGACGTGCCGGCGCGCGGCGCCGTGGCTCTGGCCTACACGGTCGCCGCCGCCCGCCGCGGCTGGTATGAGCCCGCGCCTGTCCCGCTGCGCACCCGCGCGCCGGCCGGCCTGTTTGAGGCCGCGCGCGCGGCCCCGGCCGCCGGCAGCGGCGTCCTGATCTTCCCCGAGTACCGTGAGCTGCAACGTTTCCCGCTGCTGGACCGCCGGCCGGCGACCCAGAACCCGTACGCGCGCGTCGGGCCAGGCAGCGAGTTCCTGGGCGTGCGCGAGTATCGGCCCGGCGATCCGCCCCGCCACGTCCACTGGCGCACCACGGCGCGGGCCGGCCAGCTGGTGGTGCGCGAGTTTGCCGAGGAGACTCAGCCCGGCCTGACCATCGCCCTGGACGTGCGCGCCGCGTCCGTGATCGGCGGCCCGGACGACGACACTCTCGAACGCGCCATCAAGGCGGCGGCCACGCTTGTCCACTATGCGGCGGCCCGGCATCTGGGCGTGGAGCTGGCGGCCGCCAGCCGCGCCTGGCCGGCGCCGGCCGGCCCGCTCAGCCGGTGGGCGGCGCTCAGCTACCTGGCGCGCGTGCCCGGCGACGGCGAGCGCCCGTTCGCCGCGGTCCTGGAGCAGCTGGGCGCGGCGGTCTTTGTGGCCGCCCTGCTGCCGGCCCCGGATGAGGCCGTCCTGCCAGCCTTGATCGGCTTGAAGCGCCAGGGCGCCGAGGTGCTGGCCGTGCTGATCGACCCGGCCCCGTTCGCGCCGGCTCTGGCCGGCCAGGCGGCCGGGTTGGCGGCCCGGCTGCGCGCGGCCGGCCTTAGCGCGCGCGTTATCGGGTCGGAGCCGGATTGGGAGCACACGCTGGCGGCCGACGACCGGGTGACGGCCAGATGGTGAACTGAACCGGGCCGAGGCACTGAGTGGAAGGGTGACACGAGCCATGCAATCGCGCGCCTCTCTGGCTGATCTGCGCGCCCGCTTTTTTCGCGGGAGCGGGCCGGAGCGTTCGCTGGCC
>JAEURL010000002.1 GCA_016789165.1 Anaerolineales bacterium
AGCGGCGGCCGGCGTTCCTGAGAGAACGCTAAGCACACCGGGGCCGACCGCGGCGGGCCCCAACGCTCTCATAACTGGTTTCGTCAAGCCCGGCCGACATAAACCCGCGAAATCCCAGTCTTCACGCATTCTTCCAGCATCCTTCCGTCTCCCTTTGCCGTCAGCGCCGCCCAAGGCCGCTAAATTGGGCGCGGGAAGGAGAAGGATCATGTTGATGCATCGCTTCAAGGGTTGGACGGGAGGCCGGCGGGTGTTCCAGGCGGCGGTTGGGCTGCTGCTGGTCCTGCTGGCCGTGCTGCCTCAGCCGCGGCCGGCCGGTGCGGCCGGCACGGTCAGCGTCGTGATCGATACGGAGACATTCAGCGGCCGGACGTATCCACGCGTGACCCTGGAGAACGACCTGTTCAAGGCCGTGGTCCGGGCCCGGCTCAAGGGCGATCAGTGGGGCGCGGTGGAGCACGGCATTCAGGACCTGGTCATCAAGGCCAACAACCAGGACCAGGTGGACCGCTACATCGACTCCAGCGCCCAGCGCGGGGCACTGCGCAGTGCGACGCTGCTGCACGACGGCGCTGATTACAAGCAGGTGCTGCTGCAGTTTGACGCCTACCTGGGCGATCCGGCCACGGCCGCCGACGACGGGCAGCCGGCCGAGCTGGCCTACACCATCTGGCCCGGCAGCCCGGTCATCCGGGTGGAGTATCGGCGCTATCCCAACACCTGGACCAACACCGTGGACCTGGGCACCCCCGGCGGGACGCGCGCGGGGCAGCTCGCGGTCTACGGCGGCGCCAACTGGCGGCGCGGCTACGACCTCTACCCCAAGAGCTACTGGAACACCTACGCGCCCGACGGCTACAACGATCCCGTCGACGGCGGCTCCCTGAACTACCACAACCACATGATCATGGCCGTGGCCAATCCGGCCAACGGGACCGGCTACGGCCGTGTGATGCCGATCTACGCCGCCAGCGGCACCGGCGGGATTCAGCTTATCAAGCTGCTGCTCAGCGCCACGGACGTCAGCGGCTTTGAGACCTTCGCCGGGACCGGGCAGGCCTACGCCAGCCTGCCGCCGTTCACGGGCTACATCTACATCTTCCGCGACGGCTTGACCAATGCGGTCAGCGCCGGCCAGCAGATCGCGGATGGGAACCTGTTCCCGGGCCAGCCGGCCGTCACCGCCACGCCGAGCGTGCCGGCGCCCACGCCGACCCCGGCGCCGGCCAGCGGCTTCCCGGCCTTCCAGCCGGTGAGCGTGGACACGCAGCAGTTCGGCTACCGCGCGGTGGGCGACCTGGACGGCGACGGGCGCAACGACATCGTGGCCTCCAGCCTCAACCCCGCCAACGACGCGACCGAGGACACGCAGTACGTCTGGTATCAGGCCCCGAACTGGACGCGGGCCACGCTGCGCGACCTGTTCGCCAACCCGATCACGTACAACGGGCAGACCTACCGCTACAAGCGTGCCGACGGGATGCAGCTGGCCGACATCGACCGCGATGGCGACCTGGACATTGTCACGCGGGTCGGCCTGGCCGGCAGCGACACGGCCGGCCTGGTGATCTGGCTGGAGAACCCGCGGCCGGCCGGGGCCCTCACCGCCCCCTGGAACTTCCACCCCATCTCCGGCGGCTATACCGGCACCAACTACTACGCCAAAGACATCGGCGTTGCCGACCTGGACCGCGACGGGAAGCTGGACGTGGTCACGCGCTGGCACACCCAGGTCTTCGTCTGGTTCCAGGACAGCCCCGACGCCTGGACGGCCCGGGTGACGGACATCCCCGCCCACGAGGGCATGGACCTGGGCGACCTGGACGGCGACGGCGACGCCGACATCGTCCTGAACGGCTTCTATCTCAAGAATCCCGGCACCTGGGCCAGCCCTGGGCAGGCCCGCACCGGCGCCTACACGCGCTACACCATCGACACGCGCTGGTTCAGCGGCCAGACCGCCGGCCAGGCCTGGCAGCAGCACAACGCCAAGGTGGCCGTGGGCGACCTGGACGCGGACGGCCGGCTGGACGTGGTGCTGGCGAACTCCGAGCTTCCCGATTACGAGATCGCCTGGTACTCGGCCGCCGACGCCGCGGCCACCAGCTGGACCAAACGCGGGAACATCGCCGCGCTCTGCAGCTACTGCCACAATCTGCGGATCGCGGATTTCAACAAGGACGGCCGCCTGGACGTGCTGGCGGGCGGCATGGAGAACACCGGGGTCAGCAACCCGGACAAGGGCCTGACCGTCTACTACGGCGACGGCGGGCGCACCTGGACGGCGCGGTCCGTCACCGGCCAGCGCTCCTACAGCGCCGCCATCGGCGACCTCGGCGACGACGGTGATGTGGACCTGGTGACCGTGCGGAACTGGGACGCCGGCCCGCTCGAGATCTGGGAGAACGCGGCCGGCCCGCTCGGGCTGGACGCCTGGACCTACATCGCGGCCGACACTACCCGCGGCGCGTGGGGCAACTGGGATGCGCCCAATTGGCTGCGCTACTTCGGGCTCGGCTTCGCCGACGTCACCGGCGATCACTATCTAGACATCGTCTCAGGCCGCTACTTCTACCGCAACCCCGGCGGCGACATGGCCGGCCCCTGGCCGCGCGTAGACCTGGGCCTGAACATCGACGGCCTGCTGTTCGTCAACGTGGACGGCGACGTGTACGGCGACCTGATCGGGACCCGCGGCAGCAGCGTGTACTGGCTGGAGGCGAACGACCAGGCCGGCAGCAGCTGGACCCAGCGGCGCCAGATCGACAACGCCGCCCCCACCGACGACCACGTCAACCCGCAGGGCTACCGCACCGCCGACCTGGTGGCGGGCGGCCGGCCCGAGATCATCCTCAACAACGGCGACACCCTGTTCTACTACCAGATCCCGGCCAACCCCGAGACCGGCGCCTGGACCCGCGTCACGGTGGCGGCCGGCACCAACGGCGAAGGGATCGGGGTGGGCGATATCAACCGCGACGGGGCGCCCGACCTGGCGGCGGTGCATCTGCCCAACCGCGCCGTCGTCGAGCCGCGCCAGATCAAGTGGCTGCTGAACCCCAAGACCGGCGCCGGCGCCTGGACCCCCTACCTGCTGCGCTGCGCCTCCGCCGATCCGGCCTGCCAGTCCGGCTACTGGCGGACCGACGGGACGGCCATCGACCGCGTGGAGGTGGCGGACATCAACCGCGACGGCCGGCCGGACATCCTGGTGACCGAGGAAGAGCAGGTGCTGGAGCCCAAGTGGAAGACCTACCTGTTTGAGGCGCCCAGCGACCCGGCCAACGGCAACTGGACCCGGAGAGTGGTGGCGACGCAGTACACCACCAACAGCCTGGACGTGGCCGACCTGGACCGCGACGGCGACCCGGACGTGGTCCTGGCCGAGCATCGCGGCACCCGCCGGCTGAGCGTCTTCGTGAATGACGGCTTGGGCGGCCTGACCCGCCGCGACCTGGACCAGGGGCGCGAGAACCACCTGGGCGCGCGGACCGTCGACCTGGACGGGGACGGCGACTTGGACATTGTGGGGATCGCCTGGGACGCTTACCAGTATCTGCACGTCTGGCGCAACGACAACTCCGGGGCCGGCGGGCCGCTGCTCCCGCCCACGGCCGCGCCCCCGAGCCCCACCGCGCCGCCCACCGCCTCCCCGGCGGCGACGGCCACCCTGGCAGCCACAACGGCGGCCACGGCCGCGCCCACCGCCACCGCGCGCCCGACCGAGGCGGCCGCGCCGGCCAAGAACCTGCTGGCCAATCCGGGCTTTGAGACCTCGCCCAGCGTGGACTACTTCACGCACACTGATGGGGCAGCCCAATTCAGCTGGGCCTCGGATCAATACCGCTCCGGCAGCCGCTCGGCAAAGATCACGGCCACCGGCGCCGGCGGCAGCCTGAGCCGCTGGCTGACCAACAACGGCAGCGTCGCGGCCCTGCCGGGCCGCACCTACCAGGGCACCGTCTGGGTCCGCTTCGAAAACGTGCCCGGCAACGTGGTGCTGACCGTCAACTTCTGGGGGCCGGGCGTGTTGGACTATCTGGGGGGCAAGAATTCGACGGCGCTCTCCGGCACCAGCCTGGGCTGGAAATCGCTCACGGTGAGCGCCACAGCCCCAGCCAATGCCCGCTACATGCGGCTGGAGATGCGGATCGTCGGCGCCGGCACGGTCTGGTTTGACGACGGCCAGGTCTTCGACCTCTCGGCGCCGGCCGCCACCGCGCCGCCCACCGCTTCGCCGGCCGCCACGGCCACCCAGACCGCGACCCCGGCGCCTTCGGCGACAAGGCTGGCCGCAGCCAGCGCTACGCCGACCGCCACCCAGACGGCGGCCCCGCCCACCGCCACCGTCGTCCCCACGGATCTGCCCAGCGCCACCCCAACCGTCACGGCGCCGGCCGCGCCCAGCAACACCCCGTCCGTGGGCGAGGCCCAGGTCACGCCTACCAGCACACCGCCGGAAGTCCCGCCCAACGGCGGCTTCGAGGCCGGGGCCCAACCCTGGGCGTTCTGGGTCAACCCGGGCGGCGGCGGAAGGGGCAGCTTTACCACCACCGGCACGGCCTCCGCCGGCGCGGCCGGCGGCAAGGTGAGCGTCACCAGTCTGCCCACCGACCGGAACGTGCAGCTCTATCAGGCCGGCCTGGTGCTGCAGCCGAACACGCGCTACCGCTTGAGCTTCACGGCCTACTCCAACACCGGCCACGACCTGTGGCTGCAGCTCATCCAGCACGGGGAGCCGTACACCAACTACGGCCTGCGCAAGACCGTGGTGGACCTGACGACCCAATGGCAGGTCTACACCTGCGAGTTCACCACCGCCAACTTCTCGGCCCCGGTCAGCGACGGGCGGCTGGTGTTCTTCCTGGGCGATCACGCCCGCCGAGGCGACGTGTATTACCTCGACGAGGTGGTCCTGACAGCCCTGCCCGCGAACTAGCGGCCCCGCCAGAAAACAGCCGGCGCCCGGAAGCTTCCGGGCGCCGGCTGCGCGGTCAGGCTGAAAGGGCGCGCTGGCGCTACAAGAAGCGCCGCAGCAGGCGGTAGCCAAACTCGCTCGCCCGCAGCCGCAGCGGGGAGGGGACGTGGACGTTGCGGCCGAGCTCCACCAGTTCGCCGCCGAACTTGGCCTTGAACTTGCGGGGGCCGTAATCCTCCTCCGGCCGGCCGGCGCCGCCGAAATCAAAGATGGTATAGCCGTTGGCGCGCGCCCAGGTGATGACGTGCCAGATCAGGGCCTCCATCGGCGCGTGGGCCGCGAACCCGCGGTCGGTGCCCGCGTACCAATCGATGACGCGCTCGCGCCAGGCCAGCGCCAGGCAGGCGCCGATGGCGCGGCCCTCGGCCCGGGCGACAAAGGCCTTGAACAGGCCGGCCGGGCCGAGAATGTCGAAGGCCGCCTCAAACAGGCTGGGGTGCGCCAGCGGCACCTGGGCGCGCGCATAGACCGCCTGCAGCAGCGTGTACGCCTCGCCCAGCCCGGCGCGCTGTTCCACCACCTCAATGACGGTGCCCTTGTTGCGGGAGGTGCGGATGCTCTGCTGGCCGCTCTTGGTCACTTTGCGCCACAGGGCCTCTTCGCTCGGCTGCAGGTCCACCAGGAAGTTGAGGTGGTTCTCGTAGCGGAAGCCTTGGGCGGCCAGCACCGGCTGGGCCTCCGGCAACGGGGATAGATTGCGCAGCTCGGTGAAGAGCACCCACCCGCCCGCCCGGCGCGCGTACGCCGCCAGCAGCTCCGTCAGCGCGGCCGCGCCGGCCGGGCCGGGCGCCGCCAGCACGCTGCCATAGACGATGGCCCGGGTGGTCAACAGCCGGGCCGGCCCCCCCAGGACGCTGACCTCCACCGGCAGGAGCAGGGCCAGCGTCTGCCCGTCGGCGACGGCCGCCCACAGCGTCGGCCGGTAGCCGCGGGCGCGCGCGTAGACCTGGAACATCTCCGGCGTGTGGTAGATATTGCTGTCCGGATGGGCGTCCACAAAGCGGCGCCACTCCGCCTCCGGCAGGGTATTGACGATAGCCAGGCTCATGCTCGGTGCCTTATGCGGGCCGGCGGCGGCGCCTCAGCGCTCAATCAGCCGCAGCCCGTAATCCCAAACCGTCAGCGCGTCGATGTCGCCGGTGACGGCCAGCGCGCTGCGCGCCCCGGCCGGCCAACGCCCCAGCCGCACCAGCGGGACGGCGGCGGCCTCGATCTCGGCCAGCAGCGGGCGCTGCGCCTCGGCCGAGAAACTCGGCCGATCCAGATACAGGCCGTAGCGCTCGCGCTCGGCCGCGACTTCGACCACATAGCCCTGCTGGCGCAGGAAATCAAGCAGCGCCGGCGCCGTTTGCGGCGCCGCGCCCAGGCAGGGCCGCCGCGCCGCGCGCAGCTCGAACGACAGGCCGGCCGCGCGCCGCCAGCCGTCGGCCCACTCCGCGGCCTCGGTCTGGAGCTCCACCGCCCGCGTCAGCACGGTCAGGCCGGCCGGGCCGGAGGCCGTCACCCGGTAAGCGCCCTCGCCGGCCGCCGTCAGCGTCACCACGGCGGCGGCCCGGGCCCGCCACCAATCCGCGATCTCGTCCAGGCGCGCGATCCACACCGCCGGCTGCAGCCCGCGCGCTTCGCCCAGCACGGCGCGCAGGGCCTCGAAGCAGAGCGTTGTGCGCTCGGGATGCAGGCCGATCACGAACAGCTCGCCGAGGGCGTACGCGCGCTGCAAGATGGCCAGCCACAGCCGCCGCATCGGCGCGGCGCCGGTGAGCGCCAGCCGCTCCACCAGCGACTCATCATCCGGGAGGCTGTACGGCAGACGCACCAGGCCGTCTGCCACATGCGGGACGACCGGGTAGCGTTCGGCCGAACGCGCGTGAAAGAACTCCTTGACGTGCCGGTAGGCCGGCGTCTCGGGGCCGTCCAGGACCTCCCAGGCGTGCGCCGGGCTGGCGTCGTAGGTCAGCCCCAGGCCGCGCAGCACCGCCAGCGTCGCGGCGTTGTTGCGCAGATACGGGGCGCGGAAGCCGCGCAGCGGGAGGCCGGCCTGTTCAAAGACGCGCCGGGCCGCGCCCAGCTGGGCCGTCTGCGCGGCTTCGTCCAGCTGCGAGTGGTCGACGTGCTGGTAGCCGTGCATGGCGAATTCCACGCCGCGCGCCGCATAGGCGCGGATCAGGGCGGCGTGGCGGCGCAGGACCACGGTCGTGATCGGCAGGGTGGCCCGGCAGCCGTACTGCTCGGTCAGGTCGGCCAGCCGGCGCAGTTCCCCATCCAAGCGGGCCGCGGTCAACCCATAGCGGCTGACCAGGCTGACGCCGCGCCGGGCCAGGGTGAGGACGCCTTTGCCCTTCAGGGCCACGCTGAGCGGATTCATAGTGAAGAAAGCCCGGCCGGCGCTCACACCCAGCGCCGATACACCGCGGCGTAGATCTCTTTCTGCTGCTCCCAGCGGTACTGCGCGTACAGGCGCTGGGAGTTGGCCACCAGGCTGGCGCGGCGCGCGGGGTCACAGGCCACCTCGCGGATGACGCGCGCCAGGTCGTCCGGATTACCGGGCTCGAAATAGGCCAGGCTGGCATCGTCGAAGTACGCCTGGACGGCGCGCAGGCGCGAGGCCAACACCGGCTTGCCGAAGGCCAGGAAATCATACATCTTGCCGGTGTGCACCAGATGCGAGTACGGCGAGGCCTTTTGGGCCACCAGGCCGGCGTCCGCCCGCGCCAGCTCGTCCACCAGCCCGGCCAGCGGCAAATAGCCCAGGTACTGCACGCGCTCCTGCAGGCCCAGCCGCGTCACCTGCGCCAGGAATTCCTCGCGGTAGGCGCCGTCGCCGGTGATGATCAGCCGCAGGCCGGGCAGCTCATCGCGCAGGGCGGCCACGGCCTGGACCATCGTGTCATGGCCGTAGCGCTCCTCGATGGCGCCGTGGCAGATCAGGCGAAAGCCGGCGGAGCTGGGCGCGGCCTCAGGCGCCGGCCGGGCCCCAAACAGGCGCGGGTCCGGGGTGTTGAGCACCACCGTGATCTTGGCCGGGTCCGCGCCGTGGGCCACCAGGCCGGCCTTGAGCGGCTCGGTGACCGTCACCACGGCGTCGGCGTAGCGCACGGCCCAGCCGGCGATGACGCGCAGGATCCGGCTCGGCCAGGGCGACGTGAACTTGGTCGCCCACAGCTCCGGCATCGGCTCGTACATCTGCAGGGTCACCCGCGCGCCCAGCAGGCGGGGCACCAGGGTGGCAAACACCAGGAAGTCCGGCATGGTGTTCACCTGGATCACGGCGAAGGGCCGGCGCAGGTGGGCGGCGGCCAGGGCGCCGGCCGCCAGGAGGAAGAAGGCCAGGTACTCCAGCAGGTTGCGGGCGGCCCCGCGCTTTTCGCGTTTGAGCGGCAGGCGGTGCACGCTGACGCCGTCGAGGACGGCCTCCGGCGCTTCGCCGGCGTTGCGCAGGCAATACACGTCCACGGCGAAGCCCAGGTCCCGCAGGGCCTCCGCCTCGCGCCGGACCAGCATATCGTCCGGGTAATAGAGCAGGCGCACGACGGCGGCGCGCTTAGGCATGGGCCTCACCGCCGCTCGACGCGCGCCGCCAGTTCGGCCAGCGTGGCCACGGCCGTCTCCCACTGCCGGCGGCGCTCGGCCTGCAGCAGCCGGATCTCGGCCGCGAGCTGGGCGTGCTCGGCCTGCATGCGCCGCACGCCGGCGCGGATGCCTTCAGCGCTGTTGTCCACGTGCACGGTGCCGCGGTGGAAGGTCTCGCGCAGGAAGGGCCAATCCGAGGTGATGACGGGCTGATCCACCCAGACCGCCTCACAGGCCCCGCGCTGGTTGGTGTGATCCTCGGTCGTCAGCGCCATCACGGCCTGGGCCGAGCGCAGCAGGCCGTAGTAGCGGTCGTCCGGCAGGAAGCCGGTCAGGTGCAGGTTGGCGGGCAGGTCTTTGGGCAAGCGCTTGAAGCCCTGCACCGGGTCACCGGTGACGTAGAAGCCCACCTCGGGCAGGTCACGCGCGGCCGCGATCACGGCGTCCAGCGGCTCGTCCGGCGCGAAGGAGCTGACCAAGACGACGTTGAACGGGTGCGCCAGCGGATAGGGCGTGCCGGCCGGCAGATCGCTGGGCACGTCCGTGATCACGTGGCAGGCCGCGCCCCAGCCCTGAACCACGCTCTGCAGGTGGGCGTTGGTCACCAGGGTGGTGAGGGCCCGCCGCGAGAGCCAGCCGTGCAGCCCCCAGGACCACTGCCACAGCGGGCCTTGCACGGCGTCGGTGTGCGAGTCGATGACCAGGCCGGCGCCGGTGAGCGCGCAGTACAGCCAGGCGAAGAGCGGCGCAAAGATGGGCGGGTTCTGGACGAGGACCAGGCGCGGACGCTCGCGGAAGAGCGTGACCAGGGTAAGCACGGCCTGGGCCGCGTAGCGCAGCGGCGCCAGGTAGGGCTTCATTTTCAACACATGAATGCGCCGCAGCGGGATGCCCAGCCGCTGGGCCATCAACTGGCTGCGCCGGGAATGGCTGGGTTTGGCCCAGGCCAGGAAGAGCGCGGGCACGGAAGGCGGAAAGGCCGGGCCGGCCGCGCGCGGGCTGGCGTCAGCTCCGGGCGCCGGCGGCGCGGCCGAGAAAGCAGTTGGGTTCCCCATGTGTGGCGGCACCATCCCCGGTTAAGGTTAAAGAGGCCCAGGCGTGACCGAGGCCCGCCTATTGTGGCCCAAGATGGACCGGGGAGGCACGGGACGTTAGTACTGGGGCCGGCGTGGCGGAGGCGCGCCGGGGCCGCTCACTGGATGCGGCAGTCCTGGGCCCCCATCTTCAAGACCCGGAACCGATTGGCCGGGAGCTTGGTCAGCAGGTCGTTCTCTTTGAGCAGGCCCGCCCACGGGTCGGACGGGTACGCGTAAGCGGGCTCGGCGGTCAGCACGATCACGCTGGAGTTGCGCGCCACCACGTAGGCGCCGTATTCCTGCAGGGCGCGGGCAATGACCTTGGCGCCCGCGCTGAGGCCGAGCGTATTCAG
>JAEURL010000035.1 GCA_016789165.1 Anaerolineales bacterium
CCAGCGGCAGCACCCACTGCGGGAATGCGCCCAGCACCAGCACGGCCGCCACCCCCAGGCTGAAGGCCACCATCGCCGGCCGGGTCTCGCGCGGCTGGATGGTTTCATCCGGGGACACCGGCGTCGTCAGGGCCGCCAGGCCGCGCATCATCACCACGCCCACGCTCGTCATCGCGCCCAGCAGCAGCGCCGCCAGCGCCGGCGTCTGCTCCGCCAGCATGCGCAGCAAGGCCCAGCGCGGCGGGAAGCCTGCCATCAGCGGCAGGCCGACCGTGGAGAGCATGCCGACCGCCAGCGCCGTGACCGCGAACGGGTATTGCCAGCCCAGGCCGCGCAGCGCCTCAAAGCTGTCGCCCTCGGCCGCCTCGGGATCGCGTTCGCGGGCGGCCCGCCGCAGGCGGTCCAGCCCGATGGCCCACAGCCACAGCCCCAGGCCGCGCATGACCAGGGCGGCCAGCGCGGCCTCGACGCCGGCCCGCGTGCCCAGGCCCAGCGCCATCAGCATGGCCCCGAACTCGATCACCAGCAGCTCGCCGGTGCTGCGGCCCAGGTTGCGCTGGCCAAACACGAACAGCGCGCCCAGCGCCACCATGCCCGCGCCGCCCAGCAGCAGGCCGTTGGAGGCCAGCGGGTGGCCGGCCAGCCACGGATAGGCGTCCAGCAGGTTGAGCAGCAGCAGCACGATGGGGGCGCGCATGACCGAGCCCACAAAGGCCGTGGCCAGCGGCGGCGCCTGGTCGGCCATCCCGGCCGCCCAGCTGTGGAACGGCACCACGCCCAGCCAGATGGCGAAGCCGGCGGCCAGGAACAGCGCAGCCTGGCTGAAGAAGCCGGGATCGGCCGGATTGGCCGCGCCGGATTCCACCAGCCAGCCCGTGAACAGCACGAAGGGCATGCCCAGCGTGGTGTAGGCCAGGAAGCGCAGCGCGCCGGAGGTCGCGGAGTGGGCCTCGTCGGTGAGCATGAAGACGGCCACGGCCGCCGACAGTTCCACGAAGATGGCGGCGTACAGGAAGGGGCGCACGAACAAGGCCGCGGCCAGCAGCCCAAGAATCGCCAGGCCCGCCGCCAGAAAATAGCGCCCCTGGGTCTGGAGGCCGGCGCCGGCAAAGATCAGGGCCGCCAGCACGTAGAGCGGCGCCAGGCTGTGCCGGTCAGCGGCCGTCGTGACGAACTGCCGGCCCAGCACCCCGAACGACTCCCGCAGCCAGGGCGGCGCTGTTTCCGGCACAGCCGCCGCCAGCACCGCCAGCAGGGCCGCCACCGCCACGGCCACGGCCGTTTCCGCCCGCCGCCAGCCGCGCTGGCGCAGGCCGTAGACGATGGGCGCCGCCAGCCACGGCAGCGCCAGGAAGAGCAGCGGCTTGGGGATCATGCCGCGGGGCCTTCCCCCGTGTAACGCAGCAGGGTCAGGTGGCTGACCGCCAGCGCCACGCCGAAATTCACGGCCGCCAGCAGGGCCGCCACCGTGAGCGAGCGCTCGATTGGCGCGTAGAGGACCTCGAAGCCGTTGAGCACCATCAGCAGGCCGATGCCGGCGCTCATGGGCTCCTCGGTCAGCCCCAGGCTCAGCAGCCCCAGCGCAATCAGCAGGTAACCGGCCAGATTCAGGCTGAGCGGCAGTTCGGCCAGAGCGAAGCCGCCCGCCGTCACCGCGTACCAGGTGGCGACGGCCATCAGCAGGACGGCGACGCTGCGGAAGGGGAGATTGGTCTGCAGGTGCATGCCGCGCAGGGCCGCCAGCCGGCCCGCCGGCGGCGCGGCCTCCGGCGCCTGCTCGGCGGCGCGCCGGCTCAACATCACCTGGCGCCCCGAGAGGCTCAGGATAGCCACCACCAGCAGGCCCACCACGGCCTTGACCGCCGCCACCTGCCAGATGACCACGGGCGCCATCAGGCTGGCCGTCAACAGGTATTGCACCGCCAGCAGGACG